>JAEDJV010000176.1 GCA_016296165.1 Oscillospiraceae bacterium
GAAAACGGTGTTCTGGATATGGACAGGATACTTGAGAAGTTTGTGGTGCATTTTAATGAGATAATGGGAGATAAGCCGGAGAAGTTTCTTGAGGAAAAGGGAAGAGAATATTTTCTTTTGTATCTGAGACCAATAATTAACGGAACAGGTAATTACTATATTGAAGCACAGACGCGCGACCACAGAAGAATGGATGTGGTAGTTGACTATCTAGGAGAGCAGTTTATAATTGAGCTGAAGATCTGGCGCGGGGATGAGTACAACCGCAAAGGTGAGGAACAGCTTTGTGATTATCTTGAAAAGCATCACCTGAAAAAAGGTTATCTGGTTAGTTTCTGTTTTAACAGGGATAAAGAATCAGGAGTGCATGTGATACAGAGCGGAGATAAGACTATTGTTGAGGCTGTGGTGTAAGGGGATTGCATCAGATTAGAGAACAAAAAGTCATTATGCCGAAACTTATCATGGAGTTTTGTAAAATGTCGCGATAAAATCGATAAATTATTAATTACCAGAGTACTTCATTAATACTCTGGTAATTATAGTATAGAATCATCAGAAAAGAAGTGATTATCATTATTTTCAGAAAATACAAAAATAATATCTTACTGTTTTTCACTGTCCTGTTTTTCTCTGTTTTTGTAAACTATATAGTTTACAGATTATACAATATATATTACATTAATGCTAATACAAACTTCAATAACCACAGTATTAATTTTACAATCAGTAGTTCAGAAAGCGACTCTGAAAGTATAAGCAGAAATCTTATACTTCCTGAAAATAAAAAAAGTAAAGTGGCCATTTATACGAGAGTAAAAGAAAGTGGTATGGAATTTTATAAAACTCTGTATTCAAACTATGAACTGAATATTATCAGTGGTGAAGGATTCAGCAATTACAGTTTTGAAAATCCGGATGAACACTATGCCGTTATCGGTTCGGAAACTGAGAGACTGATTGATATAAGTAATATAGTTGTTTTCGGAAAACCATATAAGGTAAGAGGGATATTTAAGGATAACAGAAAACCGTCAAATAACTTTACAGTATATATAAATGACAATTCAGAAAACATATCATTAAATTCTGTGTTTATACTTGATGGTAAAAATAAGCGTGAAATAGAAAACACTTTTACTGAAATATCTGAATCCGTTTCAGAACAGGGCTTTTCTGTAAGACGGATAGAAATAGATAATGTCAATCCGTCTTATTTTTTACACTTTCAGAAACCGATAATTATAGTTTTCATATTTATTATTCTGATATTGATTTTTTCAAATTTTGTTGTATCTGTTTTCTGGCTTTATTCATGCCAGAGACAAATTGCGGTTTTAACTCTTGTCGGAAAAAAATTTTATTTTCCGATAATCAAGTCTTACAGCATATGCACGCTTATCGCGAATGCAGCAGGAGTTTTGATTTCGCTTTTTTTATCACGGAATTCTGATATGATCTGGATAGGAGCGGTTTCTTTTTCGTTAATGGAGATTTTTGAAATTCTATCCATACATGCAGGCATGATGTATTTTTTGTGTAAGAATACTAAAGATCTTTTGGAGATTGATTATGAATAAAAACGCATGTGAAGTTATACGATTTTTTTTAAGAGATTTATATTTTTCTCAGATCATTATAATACAGCTGGTTATTTGCTTTACAGTATGTATGTTTTCAAATTCTTTCAGGCATTATTTTACAGTGGGAACTAATAAGTTCGAAAAGAAATATATAACACAAAAATATTATCAGCTTGTTGATCGTTTTGAAGACGAGGAATCTGGGTTTATTGATTCTGAAAATACGTTGAGTAAACTTATGCTCTTTTACGACAGATTAACCTCAACGGACAAGTTCAGCTTTCTTGAAGTATATAAACAGCCAGTATATATAAAAGATTTTGAAGGTCCCGGACAGATGTTTGATGGATATGAATTCGACAGCATTCAGAAAAACGGTGATTTTTCATTTTTAAAAGCTGTATGGTGCGGGAGGACATTTTATGATATATACGATATAAAGCTTTGTGAAGGAAAATGGTTCAGGGAAACTGATTTTAGTTATTCCAGAGACGATACAGTTCCGGTCGTTTTAGGTTATAACTATAAAGATTTATATAAGACAGGAGATATTATAGACAGTATAATCGTAAACGGAAATTCTGATGGAAATAAGCTTGAGGTAATAGGATTCACAGCTGAAAATACAGCTGTAGCATACAACTCTGAGTTTATTAATCTGGATAATTACATTATTTTGCCGTTTAATCATGTTCGCAGTATACCGTCTAATGATATTGAACGCAAAAAAGCAGTATATAACTTAATGATGATTACTAACGGAGTCGTTGTAAGTAATGACAATGCTGAAACGGTTCAAACATACATAAAAGAAATCTGCAGTGAGATCAGGATAGAACCATCCTATGTAATTGTAGGTTCAAAAAATCAGCAGGCAAAATATATTCATACTGATATAAAGGAATGCAACAATCTTCTTCGTCTTATTTCAATTGTTCTTATAGTATTTGCCTGCGGTATAATGACGATATTTCTTATTATCAGCATTAAACAGAATATAAAATATTTCTCAATTCTCCTCATATCAGGGTTCGATTATCTGGATTTGTTTAAAATAATACTTGGGCAATCATTGATTTATCAGATAGAGTCCTTGTTCTTTTCAGTCTGTATTTCAATAATACTTTGTAACCGGCTTGATGTTCCTTTTAAATTAAGTTCATTGATCATTATACTCATTATATCAGCTTTAGTCTCGGTTGTTTCATCCATAACAGCTTATATCAGCTTTACAAAGTATGACATATCCGAGCATCTTAGAAAGAGGTAGTAATTCATGATATCACTCAGAAACATTTCAAAATATTATGGCAAAAAAAATCGAACAGAAGTTTTGAAAAATATTAATCTTGAAATCTCCCGCGGTGAAATGGTTGCAATAATGGGGAAAAGTGGCTGCGGTAAGACAACTCTTATGAATATTTTAGGCGGTCTCACGATGAGTACGTCAGGAGAATATTATTTTGACGGGAAAAAATTAAAAAATAATAACAGAGCTATGTGCCGTTTCAGAAATGAAAAAGTAGGAATTGTAGTTCAGAATTATGCTTTGATCAACAACAGAACAGCGTATGAAAACATAGCTATCGCTTTAAAGGGAGCTAATGAAAAAGTTGTAGACAATATAATAAAAAAACTTGGTATATCTAAAGTTGCCGGAAAGTTTCCAACAGAAATGTCAGGAGGAGAATGTCAGCGAACAGCGATCGCCAGAGCGATAATAAATAAACCCGACCTGATACTTGCTGATGAACCAACTGGTGCTCTTGATGTAAAAACATCGGCTGAGATTATCGATATATTCAGAAAATTAAATAACGATGGTCATACTGTAATAATAGTAACTCACGACTCGGATGTAGCGTTAAAATGTGACAGAATAATAACTATGACAGATGGGATGATAACAGAGTGAAGAAATAACAGTCATCCGCCTGTTTATGTCATAGGACGTAATCAGGCGGATTTATAATTTTTATGACATTGCACACGGTCTGAAAATATGATATACTAAGAAATAAATGAAAAGTGAGGTGCAAAGCATGGGACGGTATTTCAATACAGAAGGCTGCTGTTATCCGCATGAACACTACATGGTGAATCTCGACAGCCGGCTTAAAGAGATAAAAAGTATGGTCGATGCAGGAAAATATTTTACGATAAACCGTGGAAGGCAGTACGGGAAGACGACAGTTCTGAAGGCATTAAGGAAATATCTTTCTGATGATTACATTGTTGTAAGTCTGGATTTTCAGCTTTTAAGTTCTGAAAATTATGAATCCGCTGACAGATTTGTCAGAGCATTTTCCGGAATGCTGTATGCAAATAAATCCTGTCGTAAATCCATGAGCGAATCTGTTCTGGATGAAATCCTGAAACTTAGACAGATGGAAAAATTATCTCTGGGAGATTTGTTTTTTACTTTATCCGACTGGTGCGATGAATCCGATAAACCAGTTGTATTGATGATTGATGAAGTTGATCAGGCATCAAACAATCAGGTTTTTCTTGATTTTCTGGCTCAGTTGAGAGGCTATTACCTTAACCGGGACGAAGTATCTGCCTTCCACTCTGTTATCCTTGCCGGAGTACACGATATCAGAAACATCCGGCAGAAAATACGCCCTGATGCAGAACATAAACACAACAGTCCGTGGAATATTTCGGCTGATTTTAACGTTGATATGAGCTTTTCAGCAAGGGATATAGAAGGAATGCTGGAAGAATACGAAAAGGATCACCATACCGGTATGAATATTTCAGAAATATCAAATCTTATTTATGACTACACATCCGGTTATCCTGTACTTGTTTCTTCAATATGCAGGATAA
>JAEDJV010000177.1 GCA_016296165.1 Oscillospiraceae bacterium
TCTTAACTTTGCAGAAAAGTTACACTAGCCCCCATATATATCCAGATTCAAGTGTTAAACCTGTAAAAATGTAAGTAGCTCCTGAAGACTCTTACCACTCTTCTGAAACGCATCCATTACTTGCTTAACTTCATAATCTTTCTTCTGTTTCTGAAGAGACTGAAGCTTTTCTGTTAGTAGCTCTTCTTTTCTGCGAAGCTTAATAATCTCATCAGTAATCTTTGAAATTTCATTGTCAATTGTAGAAATACTCTTCGAACGTGCCATCGTAATCATCCTCCTCATCTATCTCATCGGTGCAGTTGGAACTTGCAAGTAATGACTGATTTTTAGTCAGTAGAGTGCTGATATCATTGGAAATTTCTTTGATACTTGTGACATCCATTCCGAAAGAACCAAGAATGGTTTTCTGGCGTTTGGAGATTGCATGATCAAGTCGATATGATCCGTCATTTCTCTTAACCATTTCAATTTTTTCGAGTTCTCGAATTGCTGCCGGAACAGTCATGTAATTCGGTCTGCTTTCCATCTTAAGTGTATTTTCTTTAAGAAGATTGTATATTCTGTTTCTTACGATAAGAGCAACAAACTCAATAAAAACTTTGGACGAAAGTGATTCGACAGTCTGAACCCGCATGCTTTTAGAACCCAGAAATGACTTGTCAGCTCTGAACAGTTTTTCAGAAATATCTCTTCCTTTGTAGTGAATCAACGCCTGCGAAGCAGTCATTTCCTCAGATGTGACGATGCAGAAATATCCGCATCGCTGAAGCTGCTGCTGAATAACATCTGTTTTTTCCTTAAATGACACAAGACAGTTTTTCTTGTCACATATTAATTCAAAGTAATCATAGCAGTTTTTACTGAGATCAACTTCTTTACCAATACTTTTTTCAAGAGCAAGATGCTGTTTATCAAGCATTTGTTCAAGCTGTTCTCTTTCTGCAGACTGCCTTGAAGCATTGAAATACAGGTGAAAATATCTGTCGCATGTGTCATCTTCATAAAGACGGCCTTTTATTGTTTTTCCATAGACTCTGTACGCACGAATTCTGCATGATCTGTCAGTTTCAAATGTGTTTCTGTGTTCATCAATAATGCCGGAAACGAGATGCTTACGTCCTTTAACCATAATGATAAATGAGTAGTTGTTCTTTTCCATATATCTGATATTATCCTTGCTGAAATATCCTCTGTCGAGGATAAAGCCAACATTTTTGTAGTTGTATGAACGTATCTTTTCAACAAGAAATTCAAACTGAGAAACATCAGTAATTGAACCAGGATATATTTCATAGAACAATGGAACCTGATTTTTGTTATCGTTGGCTATTGCATGATTAAAGATAGGAAGGCCTTTTTCTTCCTTGGCTTTACCATACTCAATCAGGTCGATATCTCCGGCCTGACAGTTTTTGTTGGTTGAGTCATATGACACGTAGATACGCTGCTTATGATCTCTTTTCTTATTCCAGCCTTTGAGGAATCCAATAATCTGATCCGGAGTAACAGACTTTAAAAATCTGCAAACTTTTGAATCACTGAATATTTTCATTTCATCAGAGAAAAGCGGATGATTGTAAGCGAAATCCGGATAATACTGACCAGCATTCTCTTCTTCGACAATGAGGTAAGTCATCAGATCGATGAGAAGACCGCAATCATCAGGAAACCATTTTTTCAGGAGTTTAGGAAGATCATATTCTTTTAAGATTTTCTGAATTACTGCGTAAGAGCCTATCTTAAGGCAACAGCTTCTGTAGCTCTCAGGGAGTTCATCAGGAACACATAAGTCTGCAAAAAATTCCTGGCATTTCTCATTTGGGAACATACGTCCTTCATTTTCCGGATCCAGTTTTCCGATAATAGTTCTCTGAGGTACAGCATACTTTTTATCAGAGTTATATTTACTGCCATACTGGTAGAGAACATAAGTGGCGTTGCCTTTTTTCTTTATGATAATTTTTCCTTTTTCTTCAGGAATTTTAATTGAAAAATCGTAATACATGTCAAGCCTCCATTAGTGTAACGATTACACTAAAAATTATAACATATTTTTAGGGCTTTGTCAAGCCCTAAATCACGATTTTATGCGATTTTTTAAAGTTTTTTCGATGCAGTTAACCTTTAGAGTAACTTTCATGCAAAGTTAAGATTTAAAGAAAGCGGACAAACAGTCCGCTTTCTTTATTACTGATTTCATTGCGCTGATTGATTTTTAAGATAGTTGTCATTAATCTATAAAGTTTTTGTATTTGTTTTCGAGCCATTTATGTACTGTTCTGTTAATATCAGCATCAACCTGTTCAGAACCAATTTTTCTGTCTATAATCTGTATTTCAACATTACCGTCATAAAGAGCGAATATGTCTCTCCATTTAGCCTTAAATATTTCAACAACCTGCTCCATAGTATACATTGTCTGACTATCCTTAAACAATTCATTTAAATCGATTATTTTTGTTACTCTGTTAGCACGCATTGATTGTTTATACATTCCGAAGAACCTACTTCTGTCAGATTTGGATAATGAATTAATAATTTCATCATCAATCCTCATTTTATTTGAAATTAGAAAATTCGATAATCTCATGAATTTTTTTACCGTGTAGTCTCTTATCATACCATGCTGAGGACTATATATATCATTCTGAATTATCATAATGATATACGGATAAAATAATCCAAATAATCTTTTCTTTTCAGGACTAGTTGATGCACATATAATATGATGTTTATTTTGTAACGAACCGTATTCATTATTCTTAAGGTAAAAATCCTTTATTATTTTATTTGTAACAAGCAAACTTTTCTTAACGGAATATAATTCATTTTTTTTAGCTAATGCAGAACGATCATCTGAAGGGAAAAAATCCAAGTCTGTATTTTTTTTATCTCCAATATATTCGATATACGAGTTAATAATTTTACACTCATTCGTACAGACTTCCGTTTTTTCAGGATTCTCATATAATAATACATACCATTGAAATGTATCAAAAAGACTTATGTAACAAAACAAATCACCATTATTCTCAAAAAGCACCAATTCATGTGTAAGCGGATAATCATCGTTGATTGGACTGAATTCAATTTGTTGGTCGAAATCATTTAAAGCTACGAAAGGAATAAGTCTTGTTTTAAAATATATATCCTTCATTTCTCCCGTTTTATCATCCATTGTCACATCAAAAACATTTTTCAGGATATTATCCTGAACATTTGAATATGTTGCAAAATTAAGAGCTATTTTTGAAAAACCATACTTAAATGACTTGTTATCAATTTTAAAGTCCGAAAACAAAACAACAGATTCATCCATTATTTTTTTCTTTTTTTGATTTAAGTCATTCGTCCCCTCTTTTTTCAGCTTTTCAATTAATTCATTACTGTTTTTTACCGAGTTTCCTTTTATAATACTTGCTGAATATATAGATTCTTCACCAAGATATGAATTATATGCATATCCGCTGTAAGCAGGAGCATTTGATTTTCTTGATTTTGCAAAATTTGAAATTGAGTTTGTTACAGGCACAAAGGTTTTACAGAAGTCTTTGTCCACAAGTTCTTCTATATGAACATTACATCTGTCACAACATATGTTAACAGACTCTAATTTACCACCAACAGCATTTTGTATAATATGCTCACTGCTTTTATAAGCCCTAGAATAATCTTTATCATTATCAGGACGTGATGAATCTATAATGTCTTTTCCACAGTACAAACATTTTTTTCTTTTCAGTATATCCATAGTTAAATCCTTTTAGTTGTTATTTTGTATTGCATGTATAATAACGAAGAGATTTCCTCTTTAATTATACACCAATACTATTGAATTTCAGTATCTATAATTCCAAGATTTCTTAGCCTATAAGAAACTGCTTCGGTTGACACATTGAAAATTGATTTCATTTCTTGCATTGCATTTTTTATACTACTTGAACTTGTTCCATAATCATTTATAATTGAAAGAACTACAGTCTTCGGCATTAAAAATGAACTTGAAAATTGGTTAGCTTGCCATTCTATCCAGTCAATATCTGAGTTAAGATTTCCTGAACCAAATGTTCCTGAATTAAGGCATCTCATTTGAAGCGTATTTTCTTCTCCAGTAATTCTGGCTAATCTTCTTAAATATTCAAAATACATCTTATGAAAAATAAGATGTCCGCTTTCATGTCCAAGAGTAAACCGAAATCTATGTTCCTGCATTTTATCAAGAAGCCGCATATCAATAATTATTGTTTTTGCTTTAGCGCTTATATATTTTGCTTCATTTAATTCTGGATCATAAACGATAACATGATTACTATCGTGAAATATCGTCATTCCTAAATAAATCATATTATGAGATAAAAAC
>JAEDJV010000178.1 GCA_016296165.1 Oscillospiraceae bacterium
ATTTCGGTTTCGATGATTATACTGTTTATCTGGAAGGTTCATATACACCAGATGAAATTTACGATGTTTTCAGAGATGCAGGAGAATACTGCGATATAGATATTGATGCGCAATCCGGAGTCAGAGGCAATATTGATAATTCAAAACATTATGTTGATAATTATGAATTAGTTTCTGAAGAAGAAACAGAAGAATATGAAAAATTGGTCGGTGAGAAAGATAGTAACTTATTATTATTTTCGGTAATAAGCCGTAGAATATATGAAAGAAACTACCTGCCGGTAACGAAGGTTTCATATGATGAACTACTTGAAAACAGGGGAGTTTTTATTTGTAAATCACAAAGTGGTCCTGAGGTATTTCAGTCATATAAATCTATGGGGTATGATGAGAGACCGGAGTTATTTCATGACAAATTTAATTTATATTTTGAAGGAATGATAATAAGTAATAGTATTAGTGGTAACGTGATTATTCCAGAGGAACTCATAAGAGATTATCCGTGTAGTTATTGTATTGTGATACTGAACGCAAAAAATGATAACAGCCATGATGAAATAAAAAAATTAATTTCGGAAGTAAAATACAATAATCCGGATATAGTATTTATTTCTGATACTTATGCGCTGGGGACAGGTGTGGAAGGTCTGATGAATGCTGTAAAAAAGATAGTAATGTTATTCTTTTTTGTCTTATGGCTTACAGGCATCATTTCAATGATAAATATTACAACTACAAAAATAATGAATCTGCAGAGAGAATATTTTATTCTCAGATGCACTGGTATTACAAAAAAATCTCTTACTGCTTCGATTATGTCAGAGCTTGTGATTTTTTCATCGTCCTCATTACTGTTGGGTATATTTCTGGGAACCTTTTCAGGTATTTTACCGGGAATAATATCTTCAGCTTTAGGTGCAAATGGGATAGATATTATTCCTGTGATTGTAAAGAATGTATCCCTGATGCTTGTACTGCTTGCGGCAAACATATTAATCCCTGCGATTTTCTCATTGCCGCTTATTAAAAGGACTTTCAGTACATCGTCAGAAATTGTAAATTCAAATTCATTAAGGTAAATATAATCACTTTGTATTCTTTGACACAGACTGATTATTATACTAAAATACGAAGGAAACACAAAAGAAAGTTATGATCAAACGAGAATGATACATATATAAAAACAGACGGTCGCTTAAGAAAATGGCCGTCTGTTTTTTTATGTTGAATTTTATCTGTTTCTTATCGCGTCAATAGGTTTCTTTGAAGCGGTTTTCTTTACAGGGAAGAAACTTGCAAGTGCTGCAACAGCTACGCTGATAACAAGTGTCAGAATCACCTGTCTTATGCCGAAGTGAAGAATAGTAATAAGTATTCCGGTCTGGGTTCTGAGTACATTGTTTATGATCATAACGACCACAAAACAAAGCACCGATGTCAGAACAAATTCTATTACAGAAATAACAAAGCTTTCCGAGAAGAAAATTCTGAATACGTCATTTGACCTTGAACCAATGGCACGAAGTATTCCTATTTCCTGCTTCTTGTAGCTGATACTTACCGAGATGAAGTTAGCCATGAGTATTGAGGCAAATACTGCGAAGAAAATTCCTATCCAGAAAAATATCTTAGATACTGTTTTAATAATGGAATTAAACGTGTCAAGTTCGTACACAACAGCATTATTCATTGTATATTTTTCAGTAATATCGTCGCCGTCTTTATTGCAGTATCTTACTACACTTTCCATTTCATTTCTGTCCTTCGGCATAGGCCCTATGGCACAGTCATATATGCCGTGAGGCTTTTCACCGATTGTATCAATAATGCTGTCTGCTGCTATCATAGTATCAACGTTTGAATATATGCTGTCGGATTTTAAGCAGCCGACTATACGGACATCCTCTACTATTTTGTCTTCTGTTTCACCGTATATATAATACCGGGCCTTAGAGTTGCCAATTTCCGAGATGTGATTAAGCAGTGCGTCAAGATTTTCTTTTTTTATTTCACCGTCCTCCGGTATAAAGCTAATGGATTTCATACCCGAATACGCATTAACTGTTTCAAGTGAAACAATTATCTCATTTTCCTTAAGACTTTCAACCGGAACGTCAGCCCAGATTATATCATCCTTTGGAATATCTGAAAGTTTTGCATAATACGAAGACCAGATATCAACTCCCGAATCACCGGTGGAACTGTAAGCCGTATATGAAAAATCTCCTCTTTCAGAATTGTACAGTACCGGTTCTTTTGATGCCATTTCCTTTACTGCGCCTTTTCCGACCATTGCTGCCCCTGTCAGACTGCAGTTTACTTCGTAGTCAAACTCACTTGAGAGGATAAATCTTAGGACATTCTCAGCTGTGGAAAGTTTATCATCCGGAGTATTCATAAGTTCATATCTTGAAAAATCAAATCCTGTATCTATAACTGCAGAAACTGTATAAAGTTCATTGCCAAGGAGAAGCGATTTTCCTACCATATACATTGGATCCGAGAATTTTTCCGGTTTCTTTTTTCGTTCTGACTTCTGGGTCTCATTTTCATCATTGAAGGTATCGGTTTTAATGAAACTCTTTTCTGAATTATTTTCAGGACTTGCCTGAACATACCCTGTTTTTATAAAAGTTTCAGCAGCCATACAGCTTATAGCTATTTCCTTCTTATTCGGATCCGGAATTCTTCCGGCATATATACTGTATCCCATTTCCTCAAGTATTTCCTCAGAAATCTCAGCAAACCCGCAGAAACGGTTCAGGTATGTTTCCATGCTGATTTCTTCTTCTGATTCATCAAGTGAACCTATATTCCGATAAAAGGAAAGGTCTTTAACACGTGAACGGAATAGTCCTGTGACAGGGATACCTGTTTCATTCTTTATTGTCTCAAGATCTTCTTCCTTAATGCCGGAATTCAGAGCTGACCACCATTCATCCAGCCCTTCGCCATGTTTTCCCTCTTTACTCAGTGAGATATACTTTATGTCAGAATCTTTCAGCGAGTCAACACAGCTACGGATGTGGTCATACGAACTGAAAGTATCAACCAGTGCAAACAGGGTAAATGCAATAACGGAAAGAAATATTGTCATTACCAGTCTGAATTTTTTGTGTTTCAGACTGCTTGTGCCTATTTTAAAAGCGGATTTCATCGGAAGAACCGATTTTATCAGTTTGAACTGTGAACCGTCCTGCACAGGTATCACCGATTCATCGGTATCCTTAAACCTTGACTTTTCTTCAGCAAGTGTTACCTTCAGGCTGCCGGATATTTTATTTATGTACTCTCTGATTCTTATGGCGTCTTCTTCGGTAAGTCTGTATCCCTGAGGTATTTCAACCGTATCTTCCCTGAAACTCATGGAATCAGATATGAGTTCATCGCCATTTACCGTTTCGACATCTCTGATTACCTTTCCGTCTGAAAGTTCAATGATTCGGTCGGCATATTTTTCTGCATATTCCCGATCGTGTGATACCACTATGACAAGTTTGTCAGCGGAAAGTTTTTTCAGAGTTTCAAACACCTGCTTTCCGGTATTGGAATCCAGCGCTCCGGTAGGTTCATCGGCCATAATTATCTCAGGATTTTTTACGAGAGCACGTGCTATTGCAACCCTTTGTTTCTGACCTCCTGACAACTCGTTAGGATTTCTGTCTCCGAATCCGTCCAGGTCAACCTCATGAAGAATTCTGTTTATCTCCTCATTAGTGGCATTCTTTCCCTGAAGTTCAAGTGCCAGCGCGATATTGGCTCCGACATTGAATTCTTCAAGTACATTGTATTCCTGAAAAATAAATCCAACATAAGTGTTTCGGTAACTGTCAAATCTCTGCTGACTGAAGTCACGCGATGAAATGCCCTTGATTATTATTTCTCCTTCGTCATAGCTGTCAAGTCCTCCGAGGAGATTGAGAAGCGTTGATTTTCCGCTGCCCGATTTTCCAAGGAGAAACACCATTCCCTTTTGCGGAAATCTTACAGAAACGTGGTCTATGGCAGTGACCTCTTTCCCTTTTTTGGGTTTGTACTTTTTGAAAAGTTCCTTTGTTTCAAGCATATTGTTATCCTTCCTTTTTTGTTCGTTTGGTATTTTTTGCAACTATATTTATGATAACATACGACAAATATTTTTTCAATAGAATTTTTCTTATATTTTTCTTAATTTTTATAGAATTTACTGCCGTTTCAGAAATTTTTGCTGAATCTTATTTTCATCCTGTTTAATACCAGGCACAACAGAACTTTTATTGCTTTGCAAATACAGGGATAAACCAGGAGTCCTGATTTTGATTGATTAATCATACAAAATATGCTATACTAAAATACG
>JAEDJV010000179.1 GCA_016296165.1 Oscillospiraceae bacterium
AATGTGCCTCTCACGTAATAACTCTTATCCCCTCGCTTCGAAACAAAATCCTGAAATTTCGGAACGATAATGTCGTAGCTGCCCTTCCCGTTACGGGACGGTCTCATCATATCATTTATTTCCTTACGTCCGTCAAGACTGAGAACCACGTTATGCATTTCGTTGTTACAGAACTCAATAACTTCATCGTCAACAAGGACACCATTTGTAGTAAGGGTAAATCTGAAATTCTTTCCGGCTTCCTTTTCTCTTTTTCGGCCATATTTTACAAGTTCCTTTACAACTTCCCAGTTCATAAGCGGTTCCCCGCCAAAAAAGTCCACTTCGAGATTCTTTCTTGTTCCTGAATTTTCAATAAGGAAATCCAGAGCCTTCCTGCCAACTTCAAAACTCATTAATGCCCGTTCACCCTGATACTTTCCCTGACTTGCAAAACAATAGGAACAGTTCAGGTTGCATGAATGAGCAACATGAAGACATAAAGCCTTTACTATATTCGAATTATTTTTTAGTTTGGACGCTTTGTCAGAAAAGACATCTTCAGTAAAAAGCTTTTCGCTCTCCTTAAGATAATTCACATCATCGATGCATTTTAATATATCTTCCTCTGTAATCCCATTTGCTGCATGAGAAGGAAGCACACTAGCTACTATCTCTTCTCTGGACTTTCCTTCATATGCAGCAATAACATCATAGGCAACCTCATCCACAATATGTATGGAGCCGCTGTAGACGTCAATTACTATATTATATCCATTAAGTTTATACTGATGTATCATTAAAAATTCTCCATTACGTAAGTAAAGCCGAAGTCATGAGGCTTCGGCTTACCATGATTAATTTGTTTTAACCTGAATCTTAGTTTCTTTCACAAGGCTGGTTAGCAACACCACATGAAGTTTTGCATGCTGACTGGCATGATGTCTGACATTCGCCGCAGCCGCCTTCTGCACTTCTGAGATTTCTTGTGCTTATTGTTCTGATTCTTCCTGTGTTTTCACATGGCTGATTAGCAACACCACATGAAGTCTTGCATGCTGACTGGCATGATGTCTGACATTCGCCGCAGCCACCTTCTGATGTACGAAGATTTCTTGTTTCGATTGACTGTATTCTGTTCATGTTAATTATCCTTTACATACAAATTTTTGATAGTTTTATTATACAATAAATGTACACAAAAGTCAAGTGTATTATTTGCCATTATTTATGAAACAAATAATTGTCAGCTGATCTCACTGATTTCATCAGGTTCCGCTATCGATTCTGCAGCAGAAATGTCGTTACTGTATGCAATAATCAAATCAGTAAGAATCTGTATTGCTTCTGATTTGGTAATACTTCTCTCCCAGCCTGTAACCGACTCTATTACACCTAATTCATTAGCTTTTGACAGTGAACTGTATATTTCTTCCGGAGCATAACCTTCACTATCCATCAGCAAAGTCAATAGAAATTCAAGTCTGTTACTCATCTCCGATTTATCAGTAATTCTCCCGCCGTTTTTACAATCTTCCAGTACTGCAGATGAACCATCAAAATACTCTGTTCCTCCAAGACAATTCAAAACCAGATATACAAACTCACCGCGAAGAATATCCTCTTTAAACTGATCCTTATCAAGACTCAGATCAAAAGTAGAAAGATATACATATTGATCCATAGGTGCCGCGTAATTTGTATAGGTGCCCTTTCCAACATACATTTTAAAATCAGAATCATCGGCTGGAAGCCCATCATCAGTTACAGGAGTAACTGCACGCATAACCATTGCCATAGCTTCTTTTCTGCTTAACGACACTGAGCCATTGAAAACATCAGATTCATCCGGGAGCAAATCAAAATATGTGTTTATAACAGCCGGTAAAGTGTCTTCTTCTTTAAGATCCGAATAAATCTGATCAAGAGATTTTTTTAATAGAGAAACCTTTGATGAATCAGTCAATATTGAAACAACCTTATCATTATGGAGAGCTCCCATAAGAGTATTATTGGGATCAGTTTGCCCATATGAGTTAGTATAAAGGCATCCACTTTTATTTCCACCGGAAATAACTGTTTCAAAAACTGAATCCGCTTCTTTTCTGAACTCAGGATAAGTATCAAGTTTTTCGAGAGGCATCCATCTAAGGTCCGGCTCATCTTCAAAAACATATCTTTCATCAATTAATTCAACGGTTTTATTATTTTTACTCTGACCGCATCCGCACAATGTAAGAATCTGGCTTATCAGGCATATAATAAATATAATTCGACAAGGTATTTTCTTCAAAATATTCTATCCTCCAAAAAACTTTTTACTTCAGACAAATCAAAATTATAAGACTGAAATTAGTTATCACCAGATATTAACACGTTCTGCAAATACTACATTGCCGCTCTTATAAAGGCGAATCTGTATAAACGAAGGAACCACACTTCCTTCCTTATATCCCGGCTTACATTCATACCGGTCGGCGGATCCTTCGGAAAGCATTTTTTCTGATATAATATCTATCTGGGTTTTACGTTCAAACGCAGGAGCCGGAACGAACAATCTGTTTTCTTCCGGTACAGGCATCTGCACAAACGAAGGAACAATAACGGTTTGCTCAAGATTGCCTTTACTGTACTCGAGGAGTGCTTTGCCGACAGTATCTATGCTTTCTGTCTCCAGATTAGCAAGAGCACATTCCATCTTATAGTTATATTTGTTTTTTGAGTCCCATGGTGAGGTCGCTTCCATCCTGTAGGAAACATCTATAATATAATCACCGCGTACAGTAACAGAAACACCATGTTCACGCTCAAAATCTGCTTCAAATCCAAGTATATATGCAGCTTTTCTTCCATACGAAGGCGGTATCATTATGCTGCATGAATTCAGACCTTCAATTATCATTTCCCTGCTTATGTAATCAGCCCTTAATCCACCTGACTGCATAATAAATTCAGCATAAATTCTGTCACAAAAATGATTGTACATCTCATCCGACATGTTTTTTATCTGATTAGTACAGAGCAAAACATAGTCATCTCTGACCCCTTCAGCAACATACAGGTCAAAATACTTTCCGAGCCTGTCCGAATAAATCTGTCCGGCAATTCTGTTTTCGTCATAAATATCAGATTCTGCCCATTCCTTTTCTATCATAAAGTATTTGTACTGACGATCTATTTTTTCTTCTAGTTTATGATAAAAATCCCATGAAAAATCAATATTAAAAAATACCTTCCATGGATTTCGGATAACAGAATAATAATCATTCTGATATGACTTATGCCCTGAACCAGATAAAAATCTATCTGCAGGAGTGTAGTAATAATCAATAAATTCCCTTATATCATCAGAAAGGGCACTATAGTTTATAATACCATCAAGTTCTTCCGATATAAATTCAGCCGGATCAGAATTTTCGGTTTTTATCCACTCGAGATTATACTTACATGAAAAATATCCGCTACAGTAATTATGTTTTACAAGCCATGCAAAAAGATATGATATAGGAACACATGCAAATTTGTCAATCTGTTTGTAATCATCATCTGTAAGGTTATCTTTTATCTTGTTATTAGCTGTACAATATTCATTTGTAACTCGCTCATTAAACCACTTAACCCTGAACATTGACAGTTCTTTTTCAGTTTTTCTGATTTCAGGAACCGTTTTTTCTATACTGTCAGCAGGTTTAACCGAAGTATCAGAATCATTTGTATCCGGTTTTCTTCGTTTGCGTTTTCCGGTCAGAATAATACACAGTACTATAACTACTGATAAAATTATGATACACCAAAATAGCGGATGCGAAAACAGTTTTTCCATAACCTCTTATCTCCTAACGAATCTGTCCTCCCTATATCATCAGTAAACGGAAGCAATAATTTTTTTGTAAAAAAATTAAATACAGAAAAATTACAGCTGACCATATTTATAACCCCTGTTAATAAGTAACGCATTACATTTGTTGCATACACTTACAAAATGTAAATTAGTTAAAAATTAACGCCAGATAAATCTGACACCGATTATAATTATATCATAAAATTATTCTGAAAAAAAGAGTTTTTTATAAAAAATAGCCTAAAAACTAATACTCAAAAATATGTTTAATGTAAGCATTTATGATAGTTGTTTCATTATACTTAGTTATGCGGGGAATATTACCGTAATTCATATGAACATGTCCATGAAGAAAGTATTTTGGCTTATATTTGTCAATAATCCTGTTGAAAGCCTCAAAACCAATATGAGGCTTGTCTTTTCCGTCGTTAATATGGAAAGCTGGAGAATGAGTAACAAGTATATCTATTCCTCTGTTGTACAAAAGACTT
>JAEDJV010000040.1 GCA_016296165.1 Oscillospiraceae bacterium
TTCTTTATTACTTATCATTGCTAGGATCTCCTTTCAAAAGTTATTTACTATGATGTGATCAAAATATGGTCTATTTCTCTAATTGTACCAGAAATGGTAGTATCTGACAACATATACTACATTTAAATAAAAAATAAAATTTAAGGAGGATATTCCTATGGCTTTAGGAAATTATAGCAATACTGATAACAATCATACCAACGGTATTTTATGGATAGCTGATACAGCACAGAAAAAATTCGTTCCAGTTGGTGAAGACGGTGAATTTCTGGAGATACAAGTAAAAATAAATGAAGATGCCAAACCAGGCAGCTATACTTTTTCGGGCACAGATTTTGCAAGAGGTTCCAGCATAGGTTCTATGCTTGACAAAAACGAAAAAAAGATTACATATGAATATATACCAGGTGTTATCACTATCGGAGGAGAGGCTCAGCCACAGGACATAGATACATCAGGGATAAAGGTTTCGATAGATAACGCATCTGCAAATCCCGGAGATACAATAACACTTTACGCCAGATTTCATAATCTGCAAAATACAAATACTGAACTTATAGCTATTAACTTCTTCCTTGAATATGACAACTCCATTATGAACGTTACAAGCATAAAGGCATGCGGAGCGTTCAGTTCATCCGGAAGTTTTATTACAAACTGATTTTAGTATAGCTGTACTTTTTCTGTCAGTACCCTGACGGTTTTGAATATATTAAATAACAGCAACCTGCAAATGAAAGGATATATTAACAAATGAAGAAAAACATTGTTTCGGTTTTTATGGCTGCTATATTTTCACTGACATTTTCCTCATGTTCAGAGAAACCAACACCCTCACAAATTGAAACAGAAAATACAGAAACAGAAGCATATACTTCAGCAACTTCCGGCACTTCTTTTTCTGTCCAGAACACAACACAGATAACACTTACTGATACTAAAGGACTCCCTGTTACTGATAGTTCAGGGAATACTGTAACAAAGATTGTTGCTGCAGACAACGAAAATAAACCAATTACAAATTCAAAAGGTGAATACGAAGAACCTAAGATGTCTCACACCACAACAGCATCCGAATCAAAAACAACATCCAAAGCTTCCACCATCAAAACCGATGCAGTAACAACAACTGTTCCTGAAAGTTCCTCATCTGCAAATGATACATCTCCGTCAACTTCAGCAGCTGAGACATCATCAGTCGGGGAAATCACCACGGAACAGACTTCATCTGAAAGCCTGTTAAAAATAATATGGACATGCGATAACGGTGACAACGTTCTTAATGGTGACGGAAACGTTATTATGCTCAATTTCAAAATAAAGGATGATGCCGTTCCGGGAAATCATGATATTTCAATTGAATCGCCCCGCAATCAGAACGAATGGAGTTCACTTCTGACTTATGAATTTACTGAAAAAGTCAAAACAGTGTACGGACATGGTATCATTTCAGTTGGCAAGGAGGCCGAACCTGAAGATCAGTGCAATACTTCCGAAGTATATTCTGATATTTTGAACTCATCCGGAAATCCGGGCGAAACAATTTCAGTTCCGGTTTGTATCATGAATAATCCCGGCGACATAGGAGCGATGAGCTATCAGTTCAGATATAATTCTTCTGTATTTGAATTTATTTCCGTTACAAACGGTCCGGCTCTCGAAGCTCTTGGTTCAAAAGGCTCAATTAGCTTTTTTAATCAGTAAATCTCCCCCCTCTGAAATATTGGAGGGGGTTTGTTTTATAATGGTCACCAGCATATTTCCCACCATTTTTAAAAAATATTAACTTTATGTCGAATATTTTTTTGATAATCACTCTGAATTTCAAAAAAATTTCAGAAAAAAATCAATAATAATAAAGAGTAATAAAAAATTCCGGTTTTTTTTATTTTTTTCGGTAAATATTTTTTCGCTATATCCTTAACTTTTTTCAAAAACTACTTGAAATTATCCCTGTTTTAGTATAAAATATAAACATAGACTTTTTTATAACAATCTAATTATGGAGGTATTTTAACTATGTCAGTTAAAGTTGCAATCAATGGTTTTGGACGTATTGGACGTCTTGCTTTCAGACAGATGTTTGGCGCAGAAGGATATGAGGTAGTTGCTATCAACGACCTTACAAAGCCTTCAATGCTCGCTCACCTTCTCAAGTATGATACAGCTCAGGGCGGATACTGTGGTAAGATAGGCGAAGGCAAGCACACAGTTACAGCTGATGACGAAGCTGGTACACTTACTGTTGATGGTAAGACACTCACAATCTACGCTAAGGCTAATGCTGCAGAACTCCCTTGGGGTGAAATCGGTGTTGACGTTGTTCTCGAATGTACAGGTTTCTACTGCTCAAAGGAAAAGTCACAGGCTCACATCGACGCAGGTGCTAAGAAGGTAGTTATCTCAGCTCCAGCTGGTAACGATCTCAAGACTATTGTTTACAGCGTAAACGAAAAGACTCTTACAAGCGATGACAAGATTATCTCAGCTGCTTCATGCACAACAAACTGTCTCGCTCCTATGGCTAATGCTCTTAACAAGTACGCTCCAATCCAGAGTGGTATCATGAGCACAATCCACGCTTACACAGGCGACCAGATGATCCTCGACGGACCACACAGAAAGGGCGACCTCAGAAGAGCAAGAGCTGGTGCTGCTAACATCGTACCTAACTCAACAGGTGCTGCTAAGGCAATCGGTCTCGTTATCCCAGAACTCAACGGCAAGCTCATCGGTTCTGCACAGAGAGTTCCTGTAGCTACAGGTTCTACAACAATCCTCACAGCTGTTGTTAAGGGTGCTGACGTTACAGTTGACGGCATCAACGCTGCTATGAAGGCTGCTGCTTCTGAATCATTCGGTTACAACGAAGATCAGATCGTTTCTTCAGACGTTATCGGTATGAAGTACGGCTCACTCTTTGATGCTACACAGACAATGGTTTCAAAGATTGCTGATGATCTTTACGAAGTTCAGGTTGTTTCATGGTATGACAACGAAAACTCATACACAAGCCAGATGGTTAGAACAATCAAATACTTTGCTGAATTAGGCTAATACGACAAAATATTTTTCGTTTTCAACAAAGGACTAGCTTAGCTAGTCCTTTGTTGTTTAGCGGATATTATATTAATATTGTTAAGGAGTTATAAAAAAATGAATTTTAAAAAGTTAATTTCTTCAGGAATTGCCGCTGTTATGTGCACATCTGTCATTTTTTCATTACCGGTTTCTTCTAAAACATATGCAGCAGAAACAAATGATATAGTTGTTTTTGGCGACAGTATTGCTACGGGAAACAATGGAAAAACTTTTGATTTTCCATCACTTTCTGCAAAGGCAATAGATAATGGCAATCTTTTAGGCAACTATGCAAAAAACGGTTTAACTTCAGAGGAAGTACTTGATGTTATAAAGACAAAAGAATCAAGTATAAAAGAAGCTGAAACTGTTGTTGTATCTGCCGGTGCAAACGACTATCTTAAAGAAATTCTCAGCATTGTATCTGAATATATGGACGAAGGCGATAGTATTGAAACTATGACAAAAGAGAAACTCGAAGCCCTCAAAGAAAAGCTGCAGGCTGACAAGGCAAATCTTGTTTCAAAACTTTCACGCATCAACGCTGTTACAGACGTAGCATACGGAAACGTTAAGTCAATCGCAGATGAGATCAAGACAATAAATCCTGATGCAGAAATTTATATCCTTAATCTGTATAATCCTTTTGAAACTGCAAGTGAATACGACGAAGTAGGAACAATGATCAATAACCTTGCATATACTGTCATCGATACTTTTAATACCAAGCTCAGATTAATCGAAAATGCATCTGTAGTTCAGGTAGCTGCCGCATTCGAAGGAAATACAAAAGTATATATGGGAATAGATCAGCGTGATGTTCATCCAAGTAACGCAGGTCAGATTAAAATCGCTTCACTTCTTACAAGTTCTGTAAATCAGGAAGAAGAAAAGATTTCACGCGGAAAAATTCTTTCTACTCTTACTCCAGCTCAGCTAAATGCTCTCCCGGATCTGATCAAAGAAGGCGCTGTAATGCCGGATACTGAACCGGAAATTACAACTACTACCGCAGCAACAACTACTGCTTCTTCTGTAACTACTGTCGCAACAACAACTACTGCTGCAACAGAATCTTCAGCTGCAACAACATCATCCCAGAATACAACTTCATCAGTAACAACTACTACAACTAACACTCAGTCCGGTGCTCAGACAACTACTACATCCGCAGCAACTACAAACTCAACAACATCTACATCCGTTTCAAAGATAAATTCAGCACCTGCTACATCTGACCGCGGAGTAAGTGCTTTTGCAGTAACAGGTTTACTCACAGCAGCATGTGCAGTTTTGGCAGCACGTAAGAGAAACGACTAATAACTGTCATATTCAAATACCATAATTCTATAACTGTGCAGAAAATCAGTTCTGCACAGTTATTTTTTTACTTACTCACTTGTAATTTATATGAAAATATTATATAATTTTTATTAGTGTTATTTTTAGAAGTGAAAGGTTGGTCATTAATGAAAAAAATCGGATTTGACAATAACAAATACCTGAAAATGCAGTCAGAGCATATCAGAGAACGCATCTCGCAGTTCGGAGACAAACTTTACCTCGAATTCGGGGGAAAACTTTTTGACGACTATCATGCATCACGTGTTCTGCCGGGATTCAGCCCTGACAGTAAACTTCAGATGCTCCTTCAGCTTAAGGATGAAGCCGAGATAGTTATTGTAATCAATTCCGCAGATATTGAGAAAAACAAAATCAGAGGAGATCTTGGTATTACTTATGACCTTGATGTAATCAGACTTATAAGCGTATTTTCAAAAATTGGTCTGTATGTCAGCAGTGTTGTTCTTACTCAGTATGAAGGTCAGAGTTCTGCTGATGCATTCCAGAAAAGACTTGAGGCTCTTGGTGTAAATGTTTATCATCATTATCATATTAATGGTTATCCTTCAAACATAAAACTTATTATGAGTGATGAAGGTTACGGTAAGAACGACTACATCGAAACAACAAGACGACTTGTTGTAATAACTGCTCCGGGACCTGGAAGCGGAAAGATGGCAACATGTCTTTCACAGCTCTACCATGAAAACAAGCGCGGACGCAACGCAGGATATGCAAAATTTGAAACATTCCCTATCTGGAATATCCCACTCAGACACCCGGTAAACCTCGCTTATGAAGCAGCTACATCTGATCTCAACGATGTGAACATGATAGATCCGTATCACCTCGAAGCCTACGGAAAGACAACTGTAAACTACAACAGAGATATAGAGATATTCCCTGTCCTCAACGCAATGTTCGAAACTATCCTTGGCGAATCACCTTATAAATCACCTACAGACATGGGCGTAAACATGGCAGGAAACTGTATAATAGACGACGAGGCTGTTTGTGAAGCTGCGAAAAACGAAATAATAAGGAGATACTACATCGCTCTCTGCGGAAGAAGAAAAGGAAATGTTCCTGATGATGAAATTCTCAAACTTGAACTTCTCATGAAACAGGCTGGTGTATCCGTATCTGACAGAAGGGTTGCTGCGGCTGCTCTTGCAAAGGAAGAAGAAACAGGAAATGCAGCTGCCGCTATGGAACTCCCGGACGGAACAATAATAACAGGAAAAACATCAAATCTTCTCGGTGCATCTTCAGCCCTTCTCCTTAATGCTCTCAAACATTTCGGAAACATAGACGACGAAATACTACTCATGTCTCCTGAAGTAATCGAGCCGATTCAGAATCTTAAAGTTTCGCACTTTGGAAATAACAACCCATGCCTGCACACAGACGAAACACTTATAGCACTCTCAATCTGTGCCGCAACAAGCGAATCAGCAAAAAAAGCTTCTGAACAGATTGAAAAACTCAGAGGATGTGAAGTTCACTCAACAGTAATACTCTCACCTCAGGATGAAATAACATTTAAACGTCTTGGCGTAAATCTTACATGTGAACCAAAATTCGGTAACGAATAAACTATCCCCTCCAGTTATTCATATGAATAACCGGAGGGGATTTTTACTGACTAAAATCAAAAACTACCTTTCCGTTTTCAAGTTTCAGATATGCATCAAACGGTTTTCCGTTTTTGGATATGAATCCATTTATTTTTGAAGTTCTTCCTTCAGAAAGAAGTTTTCTGACATTATCAATAGATATAACCCTTTTGCAGATAATTCCGTTTATTGAAAATTTGCAGCCTTCATTATATCCGCTGCATCCATATCCGAATTTTGTTCTCCGTACATCCTTTCCGCAGACCGGACATTTTCCTGCCGCATCACCTACAAATCCGTCGTCTGAATCTCCCTCTATAAGTTTTCCGGAGAAAATCTCCTCTATCTCTTTTCTTGCCAGCATAGTACTGTCAGAAACCTGAATCTCTCCCCTGTAAACTTTCTTAAGGGAACGACCCAGCTCAGCTGTTTTGTACTTATCCATACCAATATGCATACGGGAAAGTGCTTCAACAAGAAAGATTCCGTCAGGAAGAATAGTATATACATCTTTTTTCAGCAGAATATACCCGCTTTTTCTGGCATTATCAATTATACCCGTCCTTGTGGCCTCCGTACCAAGTTCAAGACCTTCAAAAACAGCGCGGTATTCTTCTTCATCATTTACAGGAAAACCGTTTTCCTCAGGTTCTGAATTTTCACGCTGAGCAGCTTTTTCTTCTTTGAACGGATTCTTAAGATAGTTATTGAGAGTCTCTATAGTGTAGTGCTTTGGCGGAGTTGTTTCCTTCTCGGTCGGTTTAAAATCAGTATTTACAATATCACCTTTTTTCAGGTTTGGCAATACTTTATCCTTAAGACTGCAGTCATCATACTTTGTCCACCCAGGTTCAACGATAACAGTTCCTTTAAGAGTAAACTCCTCCATACCACCTACATCGATTTTTATCTCGGTTCTGTCTGCTACACATGGCTTTGAGCAAAAAACGGCTGCAAATCTCCTCATTATTGTTGAATAAACCTTCATCTCATCAGGAGAAAGTTTATTTTTATCGGGAATTTTGTAAGTCGGGGTAAGAGCAGAATGAGATTCAATCTTGCTGTCATCGAAGATTGTCTTATTGTCCTTGAATTCAACCGGATAACCAAGTTTAGCAACATTTTCGAGAATCCTTTTTATCTTGCCTTTTTCAGCATTAGCAAGATACTCTGAGTTTGTTCGGGGATAGGTGACATATCCTTCTTCATACAGTTTCTGCACTACTGCAAGTGAATCCTGCATTGACATCTTATATTTTTTCCCCAGAACATTCTGCAGTTTGGTAAGTGAATAAAGTTTACCAGGATACAGTCTGTCCTTTTTTTTCTTTACCGAGACAACCACCGCATCAGCCGCATTGTAACTATCCGCCAGCTTTTGCGCATCTTCAAACTGATTTTTATCAAATTTCTTTTTACTCTGAAGAATAACCGGTTTGCCGTTGGTTTCTGCCTTGCTGACAATGGCATAGTATTTTTCCGGGACAAAGTTTTTTATAGCCATATCACGTTCGTAGATTGCTTTTACAATCGGAACGATAACTCTTCCTACTCTCAGGAGTGTGCCGCTTTTGAGAGTTGCATATCTTGTAAGATTTACTCCGTAAAGCCAGTCAATATACATTCTTGCAAAACCTTCATTTGCAAGATTGTCGTATTCACTGTCATCCTTCATTTCTTCAAGAGCCTTTGTAATAGTTTCCGGAGTCTGATCCGGAAGCCAGAGTCTCTTTACGGACTTAGGAGAACCGTTTGACAAAAGAGAATTTTCTATGCACAGTCTGACTATTATCTCCCCTTCTCTGTCCGAGTCTCCTGCATTTACAATAATATCTGTATCTTCACGACAGCAGAGCTGCTTTATAGTATCAAACTGTTTTTTAACACCCTCATCAGTTTTTTTATTTTTATCTTTTTTCAGTTCAAATCTATATGTATCCGGAAAACATGGAAGGTTCTTCATTGTCCAGTATTTTTCCCCCTGTGGCGGCGGATTATATGATTCTATATCGGCAAGTGTAAACAAATGCCCGAAAGCCCACGTTACTATATATCCGTTTCCTTCAAAAAAACCGTCCTGTTTCTTCATACCGCCTATTGCTGAGCAAATATTTCTCGCAAGGCTTGGTTTTTCTGCAATAATTACTACCATCTCATTTTTCCTTTCTAAAAAAGTCGTATATTTATTATACTACATTTTTTTATTTGTGACAAATATATTTTTTCTGATCTGGCTGACATAATATTTATGAATACGTTAAAATATCTCTATAATACAGATGAACAAAAATGGAACAGACAATAATACAATAAAAGAAAATAATTACTATTTTTTTATCAAATATCATCATTTTGTATCTTGATTTTTTCATAAAAATGTTATAAAATAATAGTATTGTTGAGCATACTGTCAGATTGATGCGATTTACCTGAAAGTATGCATATGTCGTTTTCAAACTTGAGGAAGGGGGGTACTCAATGAAAAAGCGTCTTTCTATTGCTCTGTTTGTCGGACACATGGAAAGTAAGTTTTCTGAAGAAATCTTTCTTGGGGCAGCTCACGAAGCTGAAAATCTGGATATAAACCTCGTTGTTTTTCCGGTAAGATTTCTCGAAGAAGAACATACCAACGACTTTCTGAGCAAGAAGTATCATTATCAGCATAACTGCATGTTTTCATATGCTGAAAACAAAAGTTTTGACGGCATAATTATAGAAACAGCCGTTATGGGAAGATATGTTACGCCGGATGCTCTGTCGGAGATACTGAAAAGATTTTCCGGCACACCGGTAATGACCATTTCAGAAAAAATCGAAAATTACCCATGTGTATCTTTTGATACTAACGGAATTGATCTTGAGATAGACCATCTTATTACTAAACATGGGAGAAAACGTATCGGATTCGTTTCCGGACCATCCATTAACCTTGAAGCTGTACAGAGATTCGAAAAATACAAATCTGCTCTTGAAAAGCACGGCATACCATACGATCCAAAACTCGTTGCCGAAGGTGACTTTACTGCAGAATGCAATGATGTTATAGACAAGCTCCTTGAAGATAACAAAGGAAATATTGATGCAATTTGCTTTGCCAATGACCTCATGGCTATCGCCGGATATAAGGAGATAAACAATCACGGACTGGAAATAGGCAAAGATATTATGGTAACAGGTTTTGATGATATTCCTGAAGCATTATCGCTTAATCCTCCGCTTACTACTGTACGTGCAAGATACAGAGATCTTGGAATGAATGCAGTAAATGCGATGTACAGCGTACTTAACGGATCTGACCCAACAGATATAACGGTTGAAACTTCTCTTATCGAGCGTGATTCATGCGGATGCAAATCACCAATTACTGTAGACAGAGAATACATCAAACAGCTTACACTAAGTGATCCTGATATATCGGCATTCATGGACAAGATTCATGATATCGTATTCGCTTACTACAACAATACCAATTTACAGCCTAATCAGCGCCTTATAAACAGACTGCTGAGATTTGCCTCACTTCTGCTTATGCAGGTACGCGATGCTGATTCTCCGCTTGACCGAAACCTTCTTTTATTTAATTTTACTGTTCTCCTCAACTACAATATACTCAGTTCAATTTCAGTGGAAAGTCTTAATTTTATCCTGACTATGCTGTGCGAAAAGGCAGTTTCGATTGCTCCATATGAAGAGAAAAAGGAATCGGTTTACAAACTGTTTATGGATTTTTTCAAAGAAATCATATCAATCAAGAACGATCATGCTAATCAGTATTCCTTAAATATAAAAACAAATGTAAGATACGCAAATTCAATAATCGGAAACATGATAGACAGTTTCCAGAGCAATAAAAAAACTCAGCTTAATGTCATGCAGAGTCTTCGCGCTATGAATATTCGTACTAGTTATCTGTATCTTCATGAAGAACCTGTTATTTCAAAGTCGCGCTACGACTGGGTTCAGCCACCTTATGAACTGCTGATTTCATATCATATAGGCGACAAATTCCATTCATTCAGTAAAGGACGCAAGATAAGAGCGAAGTTCCTTTTCAAAAATGAATTTATGCCTGAAAACAGATTTACTTTTATCGCTTCTCCTGTTTTCTGCAGTGAAGAAAACTATGGTTTGCTGCTGTTTGATATTGATACCGATGACTACAACTTCTACAACTCTATCATTACGTCTCAGCTCTCATATGCGGTAAAGCTAAAAAACATGCTTGAAGCACAAAAAACTGTTCAGAGCAATCTTCGTGAAAGTCTCAGCCAGGTTCGTTCAAACAATATAATGCTTAATCAGATTTCAAAATCAGATGAACTCACAGGTATATACAACAGACGTGGATTTATGGAAAACGTCGTTGACATCATTAAGAAAAACTGTGGAAAACACGCAGCCGTTATATATGCTGACATGGATAATTTAAAACAGATAAATGATATTTTCGGGCATGACGAAGGTGACTATGCAATTAAAAAATCTGCTGATATCCTCAATGCCTGCATGCGTGCAAATGACATAACCGCCCGTTTTGGCGGAGATGAATTCGCTGCATTTGCGCTAACCCATGAAAAAGATTTCAGCAAAATCCTTCTCGATCGCATTGAAGCAGCATGTGCTCATGTCAATGAAACAAATGACAAACCCTACAACATACATATCAGCGTAGGGATACATGAATTTATCTGTAATCCGGAAGAAGATCTTACACGTATAATGAACGAAGCTGACAGGTTTCTCTATGAGCATAAAAAACTCAAAAACATAAACGTCCTGAAAAATCCGGATGACATACACAAATTTAAACGATAATTTTAAAACACAGGACAGAAAATGTTCTGTGTTTTTTCGTGAATTTACCTCTTTAAAAAAAACAACTGATATAGTATAATATATAGTGTAATCTCATGAAAGCTTGATATGTGTTAACAAAAAACGAGAAAGGCAAGGATATTATGGAAAAATTCAAACTTGTTTCCCCGTATGCTCCGTCGGGCGACCAGCCGAAAGCTATAAAGGAACTTACTGACGGACTTAACAGAGGAGACCATATACAGACTCTGCTCGGTGTAACAGGTTCAGGTAAAACATTTACCATGGCCAATGTCATTGCAAATGTAAACAAACCTACACTTGTACTTGCGCATAACAAAACACTCGCTGCTCAGCTGTGTTCAGAATTCAAGGAGTTTTTTCCGGAAAATGCAGTTGAGTATTTTGTATCATACTATGATTATTATCAGCCTGAAGCATATATCCCGGGAACAGATACGTTTATTGAAAAAGATTCATCTGTAAATGAAGAAATAGATAAACTCCGTCATTCGGCTACAACTGCACTCTCTGAAAGGCGGGATGTTATTATCGTTTCAAGTGTCTCCTGCATCTATACGCTGGGTGACCCTACTGAATACCGTGCCCGTACAGTTTCAGTAAGAGAAGGAATGGAAAAGTCAAGAGATAAACTTCTCGAGGAGCTTGTGGGAATACACTACGAAAGAAATGACATTGATTTTCAGAGAAACAGGTTCAGGGTACGCGGAGATGTGGTTGAGATCTTTCCTTCCGATACATCTGAAAAAGCTGTCAGAGTTGAGTTTTTCGGCGACGAGATAGACAGAATCAGTGAAATAAATCCAATAACCGGACAGGTAACTGCCGAACTTTCGCATACGGCATTTTTCCCGGCATCACACCATGTTGTATCCTCTGAAAAACTTAGTGAGGCTCTCAAAGCACTTGATGAAGAGCTTGCACAGAGAATAGAATATTTTACTGAAAATCATAAACTTATCGAAGCGCAGAGAATAGCAGAACGAACTCACTATGACATGGAGATGCTTACAGAAGTGGGATTCTGCAGCGGAATCGAGAATTACTCGCGCGTTCTTGCCGGCAGACCGGAAGGAAGTACACCTTATACCCTCCTTGACTATTTCCCTGATGATTTTCTGCTGATAGTTGATGAAAGTCATGTTACTCTCCCGCAGGTCCGCGGGATGCACGCCGGTGACAGAGCACGAAAGGAAACCCTCATCAACTACGGATTCAGACTGCCAAGTGCACTCGACAACAGACCGTTAAATTTTAAAGAATTTGAAGAACACATTAACCAGGCAATATATGTAAGTGCAACTCCGGGTGAGATTGAACATGAAAAATCAACACAGATAGTTGAACAGGTTATTCGTCCGACAGGACTTGTAGATCCGGAGATAATAGTAAAACCGATTGCCGGTCAGATTGATGATATCATATCCGAGATAAATATCCGGGCTGCAAAATCAGAACGTGTACTGATTACGACCCTTACCAAGAAGATGGCTGAAGATCTGACTGGTTACCTTGAAAATGCAGGGATAAAAGTCCGCTATATGCACCATGATATAGATACAGTTGAACGAATGGAAATCATACGCGATCTCCGTCTTGGTGAATTTGATGTCCTTGTCGGAATCAACCTCCTTAGAGAAGGACTTGATATTCCGGAAGTATCCCTGGTGGCAATTCTTGACGCTGACAAGGAAGGTTTCTTAAGAAGTGAAACTTCACTTATACAGACAATAGGACGAGCTGCACGAAATGCCGAAGGAAAAGTTATTATGTACGCTGACAGTGTAACACGTTCCATGGAAAGAGCAATTACTGAAACAGAACGAAGACGCAGCATCCAGATGAAATACAACGAAGAACATGGTATAGTTCCAAAAACTATTATCAAGGGAGTTCGTGATGTCATCGAAATAACCTCAAAGAAGAAATCTGACAGCGAAGATATCAGTAAAATGTCAGAACGTGAAAAAGAAGAACAGATAAAACTTCTTACTTCTCAGATGAAGGAAGCGGCAAAACTTCTTGAGTTTGAACATGCTGCCTTCCTGAGAGACAGAATTGCTGAACTGAAAGGAGAAAAATAATTGGCTAAAAATAAAATTATAATAAAAGGCGCAAGAGAACATAATCTGAAAAATATTGATATAGAACTTGACAGAGATCAGCTGATTGTAATGACAGGTCTCTCCGGCTCCGGAAAGTCATCTCTGGCATTTGATACTATTTATGCTGACGGGCAGAGAAGATATGTGGAAAGTCTTTCATCATATGCCCGTATGTTTCTGGGGCAGGCAAACAAGCCTGATGTTGACAGTATAGAAGGTCTGTCTCCTGCTATCTCTATTGATCAGAAGACAACTTCGAAAAACCCAAGGTCAACAGTCGGTACCATCACAGAAATTCATGACTATTACAGGCTGCTCTTTGCACGTATTGGTATCCCTCACTGTCCTGTTTGTCACAAAGAAATAAAACAGCAGACTATTGACCAGATTGTTGACAAACTAATGAGTCTGGAACCCGGAACTAAGATACAGCTTATGGCTCCGATAATACGCGGCAGGAAAGGAACCCATATTAAAGAACTCGACGCTGCAAAACGTTCAGGCTACGTACGAGTGCGTGCCGACGGGATAATGTATGATCTTTCCGAAGAAATAATTCTTGATAAAAATAAAAAACACAGTATCGAAATAATAGTAGACAGACTTGTTATAAAAGATGGCATTGAGTCACGAATGTCCGACAGTCTTGAAACTGTAAGCTCACTTTCAAAAGGGCTCATACTCGTAGATGTAATCGGTCAGAAAGAAATGATGTTCTCACTCAACTTCTCCTGTCCTGATCACGATATTTCAATAGATGAATTAACTCCGCGCATGTTCTCTTTCAACAATCCTTTTGGCGCATGCGAAACATGTACAGGACTCGGAGTGTTTCAGGAAATTGATCCGGACCTTATCGTACCAAATAAAGAACTCAGTATAGAAAAAGGAGCTATTCATGCATCAGGCTGGAACTCACTCACACCAAGTTCATTTGCAATGATGTACTATACTGCGATATCAAAAGAGTATGGAATACCGCTTGACAAACCGGTTAAGGAACTTACTGATGACCAGTTAAGACCTTTTCTGTACGGTACCGGGGACAAAAAACTCAATCTCAAACGTGCATCAGAACATGGCGGAGGAACTTATGTTTCTGCTTTTGAAGGTGTTATAAACAACCTTTACAGGCGTTACAGGGAAGGCAACAGCTACTCCAAGGACGATATTGAAAACTATATGAAAGAAAAACTCTGCCCTGACTGTAACGGAAAAAGACTGAAAAAGGAAAGCCTCGCCGTTACTGTCGGCGGACTTAACATCGCTGAACTTTCTGATCTCTCCGTAGATGATTCCATACGTTTCTTTGAAAATCTTGAACTTTCCGAACGCGACCTCATGATAGGAAAGGCCGTAATAAAAGAAATAAAAGACAGGCTTGCATTCCTGAAGAACGTCGGACTCGGATATCTTACCCTTTCAAGAGCAGCCGGAACTCTGTCAGGCGGTGAAAGTCAGCGTATAAGACTTGCAACACAGATAGGTTCCTCACTCATGGGTGTTCTCTACATCCTTGATGAACCGAGTATAGGTCTTCATCAGAGAGACAATGACAAGCTTATCGGAACCCTCAAAAAACTTCGCGATCTTGGGAACACGCTGATAGTCGTTGAACACGATGATGATACAATGTTTGCCGCTGATCACATAGTTGATATCGGTCCGGGGGCCGGCGTAAACGGTGGAAATATCGTATTCAGCGGAAAAATAGACGATCTCCTCAAATGCGAGGAATCCATCACCGGACAATATCTCAGCGGTAAAATATCAATACCTGTTCCTGAAAAAAGACGTCCGGGAAACGGAAATTATCTTTCCGTAAGAGGTGCTAAGCAAAATAATCTGAAAAATATAAACGTTGACATTCCGCTTGGTACATTCACATGCGTAACAGGCGTTTCCGGTTCCGGAAAATCCTCACTCGTCAATGAAATCATTTATAAACACCTTGCCGCCAAACTCAACCATGCAAAACTCTCACCGGGAAAATTTGACGAGATACTTGGACTTGAGTATCTGGACAAAGTTATCGATATAGACCAGTCACCTATCGGACGCACTCCGCGTTCAAATCCGGCAACATATACCGGTGTGTTTGGTGATATCCGCGAACTGTTTGCACAGACAAACCAGGCAAAACTCAAAGGCTATACAGCAGGCAGATTTTCATTTAATATTAAAGGCGGAAGATGTGAGGCGTGCGAAGGCGACGGTATAATCAAAATAGAAATGCATTTTCTGCCTGACGTATATGTTCCTTGTGAAGTATGCAAAGGCCACAGATACAATCGTGAAACACTAGAAGTCAAATACAAGGACAAAACAATATATGATGTACTGGAAATGACTGTTGATGAAGGTGCGGCTTTCTTTGAAAACATCCCTAAGATAGCGAGAAAACTGAAAACCCTTCAGGATGTGGGACTCGGATATATCAGGATCGGTCAGCCGGCAACCACACTTTCAGGCGGTGAAGCACAGCGTGTTAAACTTGCAACAGAGCTGTCAAAACGCTCAACCGGAAAGACCATTTACATTCTTGATGAACCTACTACCGGTCTTCACAATGCAGATATACACAAGCTGACTGATGTACTGCAGAAACTTGTCGACGGCGGAAATACCGTACTTGTCATCGAGCACAACCTCAGTCTTATAAAAGTATGCGATCATATCATAGACATAGGTCCTGAAGGCGGAGACAACGGCGGAACGGTAATAGCCACAGGAACTCCGGAAGAGATAGTAAAATGTAAAAACTCCTATACAGGTCAGTACCTTAAAAAATATCTTAAATAATAATACAAAAAGATCTCCCGAATTAATAATTCAAAGGAGATCTTCTTTTTTATATCATATCCGAAATATCTTCAAGAACAGTAATAAAAGACCTTACTGTCTTTCCGGCATTTCTCTTAAGATTGCTGCGCTGACGTTTTGATGATTTTGAAACTATCCAGCAGACAGTTCCCACAGCAGCTCCGGCAGCGACGCCTTTTACCATTGGCATTACTCTCATAGTTAATTCATCCTTTCTTTTTTAAGACAATATTATTATGAACTTAATCAAAGGATAAATACATCTGCAAAGTTTCTGCCATAATTTTTCATTTTATTTTGCTGTATATACATTCGGATATGCAGGAAGTTTATAACCTGTTCCAAGGAAGAAACTTGTATGCGGCGGCTGATTGTAGGCTGTATTTTCAGCAGCAACTGACGTTCTGTACTGGATATCATGCATAAAGGTAAAGAGTCTGATATCAGTATTATGTGTTGTAGAATAAATTCTGAGTGCTGAACTGTCTTCTGTATGGAGAACAAGTTCTTCACGCCAGTCGCCAAACAGGTCAGCTGTGAGGTTCGGTGTGTTCTTTGTTCCGTTACATGCAAGAACGCCCTGTGGAGCAAGCAGTTTTTTTACACCACCTGCAGTATATTCTGTAATTACTGAACCGTCAAGAAGTTCTGTTTCAAGGTCGCCGTCCCACTGAATTACAAAGTTTACTGCCAGACCGCTTGATGAACCGATTTCATTTCCTGCACCGTTAAACAGGCTTCCGCTTCTTGCACCCCAGAATTCAGCAGAATCATTTCCTGCAATTATATTTCCGGCACCGCATCTTCCTGTATCCTTGTCAGCAGTATATCTCATAATAATCTCACCTGTAGCTGCATCAGAAAGCGTACAGCCAAAAGGTGAAACTTCGTGACACATCCATACTTCCAGACCAGGTCTTGAAGGAATGAAGTCACTTACATGGATAGCATCACCATGACCAAGCTTCATGGAATAAAGTCCTCTGCCATCGTGATCAATTGTACATGAGCCATAAATAATCTCATCACATCCGTCTCCGTCAACATCCGCAGAAGTCAGATTGTGATTTCCCTGTCCGCTGTAATCGCTGTTTGGCTTTCCTCTCTTGTCTGTTCCGCCGTCATAACTGTCAAAGAACCATCTCTGTGTGAGCTTGCTTCCGTCCCAGTCATATGCTGCAAGAGTAGCTCTCGTATAATATCCGCGGCACATAACAGCACTTGGTTTCTTACCGTCAAGATATGCAACTGTAGCAAGGAATCTGTCAACACGGTTGCCGTAGTCATCGCCCCATGTCTGCTTGATTGTATTTCCGCGCGGAGGGTTGTAGTTTATTGTGTCCATAGCGGCACCTGTCAGACCATTAAATACTGTCATATATTCAGGACCGCTTAATATGTATCCGTTCTGGTTTCTGTAATCCTTTGAACCATCACCTATGGTTTTTCCTGTTCCGTCAACTGTTCCGTCAGCCGTCTTGCATATCATCTCTGCCTTTCCGTCACCGTCAAAGTCATAAACCATAAACTGAGTATAGTGAGCACCTGCACGAATGTTTCGTCCGAGGTCTATTCTCCAGAGCTGTCTGCCGTCAAGTTTGTAGCAGTCAAGATAAACGTTTCCGGTATAGCCAGACTGAGAGTTATCTTTTGCATTTGAAGGATCCCACTTAACTATTATCTCAAGCTGTCCGTCTCCGTCAACATCCCCTGTACTGCAGTCCGATGCTGAATAATCGCATCCTGATCCGTCAGGCATAGTCATCGGTGATGGTTTGTTAAGTTTAAGTTCCATGTACTCGCCGCCAATCACAGCTGTAAGTTCAGAAACTTCACTTCGTGTACCGTTAATATATGTTTCAAGAGTATATTTTGAATTTGGATTTCCTGCATTATCAAGATACGTTGTAGCCTCATTAGCAGCAACTGTTTTTATTAGACCGCCGTCTCTGAAAAGCTTGAATGTTGTGTCTGCCGGATCTGTACCGAGACTTCTCCAGCTAACGAGCATTCCATTTCCGGTATTAACAGCTGCAAGAGCTCTGTCAAGACGTTCAACCTGTTTTGAGCCAGGAGAAACCGGAGGATCATACGGAATAACCGATCCATCATTTAATTCAGCCGCAGGCATATCCGTCTTCAAAAGCTTTATAAGATCAACGTTAGGGCCACCGTTTGATGTTGTTGCAACGGTTTTAATCTTATTTTCACCCTGCTTCAGAGTTATAACTATCTGTTTTTCTCTCCATTCAGTCCATGCACCTGTTCCTTCAAAGTCCATGTGGTAGTAATCGTCTGAACCGTTTATGAAGATACTTAAAGGTCTTGACGGGTCAGTACCATTTGCATAGCGTACTGTCATAAGATAGTTGCCATCTTCAGGAGCGTTTACCGTAAATGTAAGGGCGCTGCCTGTTACATTGTCAAAGTTTACGTAGGATGAACCAAGAAATCCTCCATTAACAGTTTCTGTTACACCGCTGAAAATCTCTCCCTCACATGCGTAGTAAACGACTTCCTGAGGTGGTTCAGGTGTAGTTGTTATCTCCGGTTCTGTTACAGTAGTTACTGTTGTAGTTACTTCCGGTTCTGTTACAGTAGTTACTGTTGTAGTTACTTTCGGTTCTGTTACTGTTGTAACTGCGGAAGGTGTGAATGGTTTACCTACAATTGAGCTTT
>JAEDJV010000180.1 GCA_016296165.1 Oscillospiraceae bacterium
AGTGGTTCGCTGTTTTTGATAAAAAGTATGGAAATGATTTCAATTGGTTTGTATTAGATTACGACAGTACATTTGTGAATGAACTTAAACATGAACTCGGTATTAAATTTACTGATTCTTCAATCTCCGCTATAGCAAAGTGCGAATCTAACGATGATGTATTATTCTTATTTGAAAATGTATATCGGATTTATCATTTAACGTATTCTAATAATAGTAGTAATTTAAGTTATATAGAGTTTATTGATTTGAATTCCGCTATGAAATATATAGAAAAGGATTATACGGAGAACTATTTATGATTTTCAGACAAATAAAAGAATGATATAAGTAAAGGGGTAATAATAATGCTGTATTACAAAGAATTTGTTGAACCTATTCAGGGACAGGCCTGAGTATATTCATTTGACAGACTTCCGGATGGGTCTTTCAGTGAAATAAAACTGGTCAGTATAAACAGGATATTTGATAAGGTTGCTCATATGAACAATCCCGGACTTGGGGAATTTGTACCTGGAATGCCTTATGGGATTTTGCTTTTAAAGATCCGAATTTTGAAAAGAGATGCTACCAGTGCGGAGCGTCAAATGAAACTCAGTATGATTATGTTCATGCACAGGGGTTCTGGATAAGCGGCATTTATATTCCGCTTGAATCTGATAATGAAAATACGTTTTATGTCGGATATATCGTAAAACTTACAATAGATGCAGATTCAAACGAGATGACCAGGGTATCTGCTGATGTCACTTCCGCTGTGCTTGAAACATGCATAAATCTTCATCGTTCAAACGACATTTTTACGTCACTCAGGGATATAGTAAGAAACCTCTGCGATATCTGCGGCACCAGACAGTGTGTCATAATCATGGCAGACACGGAAAAACAGACGTGTGACATGATTACGGGGAACGGTGTTGACAATCAGTATTTTAAAGCTATTTCTGATGATATGCACAGAACTACATATGAAACATGTCTGGCATGGGAGAATGACATCGGAACAACAGACTGCCTAGTGTTTGAAGATGAAACAGAAATGACAAGCCTGCAGAAAACTGACCCTGTATGGTACGCTTCTCTTCATAAAAGTGATATTAAAAATATTATTCTGTATTCACTCAGATATCAGAAACAGCTTACAGGATTTTTGTGGTGTGCAAACTATAACGCTGAAGAGACCGGTAAAATAAAGAAGATCCTCAATACAGTTTCGTTCCTGATTGGTTCTGCAATCACAAATTATCAGCTGGTAACAAAGCTGAAGCTTATGGGTTTGATTGATACTCTATCCGGAGTATACAACCGAAATGCGATGAATAACCGTATCGATGAGTATTACAGTAAGAAGATTGCACTGCCGTATTCTATTGGTGTCGTATTTGCAGATATCAACGGTCTTAAGCGTGTAAATGATCAGGAAGGACATCAGGCAGGTGACCGTCTTATCCAGTCAGCTGCACAGCTGCTTAAGGATGCTTTTTCAGGATATGATATTTATCCATCGGTTTCTCCTGCTCCGATGTAAATATCGCCCGAAACACCCTCGTCCTGTGAAGCCATTTCAGATTCCGCTTTTTCTACAAGATCAAGAATTTCCTCCGCACGTTTCCGAAGCAAATATCCATCCTCTGTAAGCTTAATATCATGATTTCCACGTTTAAACAGCTTTTTTCCAAACTCATCTTCAAGCTGATGAATCTGACGGGACAGTGTAGGCTGTGTGATATTCAGTTTTTCTGCAGCTTTAGTAATGTTTTCTTCTCTTGCGACCGTTACAAAATAACGTTATACTCTTATTTCCATACAATACCTCCGATTTTAATGTTTCTATTATACTACGCACAGAAATGCCTGTCAAGCATAGCAGGAATGCAAAATAGGTATTGGACTTTTCAGCAAATGGGGCTGTATAATATTATTATCAGCTGTATTGATTATCTCGCATTTAAACTTGAAAAGGATAGTCAGATTAAGTAATGAAAGGCGAAATAATAATGATGAATTTTGTATTTGATAACCCAACTAAGCTTTTATTCGGCACAGGAAAGCTTGCTGAACTTCATAACGAAGTCATGCCCGGAAAGAAAGCGCTCTTACTTACATCAGCGGGAAGTTCTCATATAACTAACGGTTCCTTTGATAAGGTAACGGAGGAACTCAGGCTTGCAGGTGCAGAGTATGTACATCTTGGCAATGTAGTTGAAAACCCTCTTAAAGAGAACTGCGAAGAAGCAGGGAAATTTGCAAGGGAGAACGGATGTGATTTTATCGTTGCTCTCGGAGGCGGAGCTGTTCTTGATTCAGCTGTCCCGGTTTCCATCATGGCGACAAATGACGGTGACCTCTGGGACTATGTTTTCGGCGGAACGGGCAAATGTCAGACTGCAGCTAATCAGCCGCTTCCTGTTATTACAATCGCAACATCATCAGGCACCGGCTCTGAAATGAATGAATGGGGAGTTATCTGCAAGGAAGAAACAAACGAAAAGATAGGCATGGGGGACAGAAGATGCAAGCCTGTTATTGCGGTGGTTGACCCGATGTACATGACAACTGTTCCAGCCAGATATACGGCATATCAGGGCTTTGACGCACTTTTCCATAATACAGAAGTTATAATGTCAGCATCTCTGAACGTTCTTTCGGAAGCTATAGCCCTTTCAGCTATTGAGAATATTTGTAAATACCTTCCGCGTGCTGTAGCTGACGGAAATGATCTTGAAGCGAGAGAACACGTTGCGTATGCTTCAACAATGGCGGGTATTACCATGCAGCTTACAAGTACTACTGCACAGCACTCAATGGAACATGCTATGAGTGCATATCACAGAAATTTACAGCATGGTGCCGGGCTTATAATAATTTCAAAGGAGTTTGCCCGGTTCTTCATTGACCGTCACGCCTGCGATGACAGATTTATCAGGATGGCAAGAGTGATGGGCTATCCGGAATCAAATGATCCTCAGGATTTTGTAAAAGCACTTGTTAAGCTTCAGGAGGATTGCGGAGTGGCAGACCTTAAGATGAGCGATTATGGATTTGACAAGTCAGAATGTATGACGCTTGCAAAGGCTGCGAGAGCGCTTCAGGGCGGTCTTTATGCCGCAAATCCATGTGAAACTTCGGATGAGGATATAGCAGGAATTTTTGAAAGAAGCTATAAATAAGAAAATGAGGTGTAAAATGAATATTCTGATTTTAAACGGAAGCCCAAGGCCGCAGGGCAATACAAAGAAAATGATAAATACTTTTCTGGATGCTGCAGAAGGTCACAATGTCAATGTAATTGATGTTTGCAAAAAAAATATTAAAGGATGTCTGGCCTGCGAGCATTGTCACACGCAGGGAAAAGGATCCTGCGTTCAGAAAGACGATATGCAGGAGATTTACACTCTGCTTAAGGATGCGGAAATGCTGATAATCGCTTCTCCGATATATTATCATGGAATTTCAGGACAGCTTAAATGCGCAATAGACAGATTGTATTCGGCTGCTTATCCGATAAAGCCGGAGAAGCTTAAAAAAATTGCTATGTTTTTAAGCTCCGGTGATAATAATATGTATGATGGAGCAAGATTCTCCTATGAGGGTGATTTTGTTGGATATCTAAGATTAGAAAGCATGGGGATATACACTAATCATGATTTAAATGTTCTGGATAAGATAAAAATTCTTGCCGATAATTTATAAAAGAAGTAAAATATATTATAAGGAAGCCGGTTTTCGTCTGTGACGGAAGCCGGCTTGTTTGCGTCTTGAAACGAGGATGGATATATGGTATGATTAAGTTATAATTTCAAGAAGAAAAGAGGTAATAGAATGTTTAATTACAAGTATATTAAAGGTATAGACCTTCTTATCAAAGAAATTCCTGCACATCTTCAGTATTGGCATGAATTTTCAAAATTACAGGAACTCAATTATAATATAAGAGCAATAGATGAATACTATTGTGATTACACTAATATTATGACACTTATATTTTCTGATGTTCAGGAACAATACACAATTAAGCTTACTTTATATAACATAGATGGAGATTTAAATATTGATATGGTAAATGGTTTTGGAAGTGGATTTGCTATTGATGAAATCTTTGATTCGGGTGAAGAAAAGATGTATCATATTTATTCATTTGAAAGCGATAACTCATTTGATTTATATTGTGAAAAAATTAAAGCAGAACTACTATAATGATTTTGAAATCTGCTAATCAAAACGGAGCCGCTTTTTCATTGAATTCCATCAGATTTTATGTTAAAATATTATTACAGTTTTAACGT
>JAEDJV010000181.1 GCA_016296165.1 Oscillospiraceae bacterium
ATCAATGTCCTTATAATTTCCTTTGGCTCTGATAGTTACAATAATATTTTCACGTGCTATAACGCCGATATCAGATACTATATTGACAGGAACACCTGAATTTTCTCTTCTAAATGTTACAGACTCTATAACAGGCACACTACTTACACAGCTATATGTATATTGCTTAACAACCGATACCGCACCATATTCAGGAGAATCTTCATTATCATTCTTCAGATAATAAGTAATTGTATTAGTACTGTTGCCAGTTGTTTCAGTAATTGCAGAATCAATTTCACTATAAAAATTTCTCTTATCTGTGCTGATAAGAAAACCTGAAGGTGCTGTAAGTTTACAGTTACTATCTGTATAAAAATTGTTTAATGAGGATCCATATGCTGATTCCTCAGGATCATACTCTGTAACGCTGAATCTGGCATCAGAAGCAACCTTAAATGTATATTGGGAAAATGAAACTTCCTCAAATTCATATTCGCCAGCTTTAATATTTCCGTATTCATCCCACTCCGGATCTTTTATGCGAAGCGTCTCCGGAACAGTAATGCCTGTTGGTAAAGTATTCACGATACTGCATGAAACCCTTACTACTCCTGAAAAAGGCTGACCATAATAACACGAAACTGACTCCGGTTCGAGGTATATAATATTATTGTCATTATAATTCGGTGAATCATTCCTGTTATTATCAGTTATTTCATTGCTTTCAGTAGTATTTTCTGTTATCTCAGAAACGGTATCTTCTTTTTCCTCTGAACTGGCAATGTCATCTTTTGTGACAGAACGATTATTTTCCACTTCAGAAATTTCTTCTGAATATACCGGCAAATAAATATAATTTAATAAAAATGAAAAAGCTGTTATAAACGTTACTATTCGTCTGGTTTTCTTCATTTCTTACCCTCATTTCTTTTTTTCTTCCTGATAGTTACTGCCAATACTACTGACAGCATAAGTACTGCTATCCCTGTAATTATTTTTGGAAGATTGCTGTTTTTGGTATCCTTTTTGTGATTATTAACCGAATTCTCAGTATTTTCAGTCGCATATGTACTTTCTGTTTCAGACACCTTAACCTCTGATAAACTGACTGTTTCTGATACAGTCGAAAGGGTTGTTATACTGATTTTATCAGTATCTGTTACATCCGGATTTGTCGTTTTATCTGTAACAGATGTTTCATTTACTGACTCTGATGTCTCAGAAGTTGTCTGGTGAGCATCTGCGTTATTATTAACAGGAGAAGAATTATTGCTGCTATTATTACCATTCTCCTCTGCAGCATTATTATTTTCCTGTTTTACTCCGGAATTATCATTGTTATTGTTTTCCACATTGTTATTATTTTCCGGAGATGATTGCGGATTATTTTCATTTTGATTGTTTTGTGACTGGGATAACGGTTCAGATGAAGATTCCGGCTCCTGAGAAGTTTCGGGAGCTGATGAAGTTTCAGGCTCATATGGTATCCCCTGACTGGCCTCATCAATTATCCTGATTTCACCGTCTGTGTACCGAAAGTGTTCAGCACCGTAATATTCACCGTCTTTTACAAAGCGGATACGATATCCATCTAAAGTTTCAGGATAAAATCTGAATTTGTAAACATCACCAACTGCATAATCCTGAGGCAAAACTATACTTAGTGCCAGCAGCAAGCCGGTTCCGTCATAGTAATATTCTTCTTTGCCATATCCAGCATTAACATTCGTATAAAGGGTTGTTAAATTTGAACCAGTCTGCAGTTTATTTCCAAAAGGGAAATCATGATACCTCGTGGCTCCTACCGGCTCTTCTATCCTTGGATCTCTTTCAACAACAAAATCTAGTGAGGAAATACCAGGGTTGGATACTATACTTATCGGAAGATATACTTCTCTTTGGCTATCTATATAATTCACAGGAATCTCCTGCGTTTCCATTTTTAGTTCTACCACATAATCTTCTGCGTGTACTGTATCACAGACAATGTATGGGTGTAAACACATACCTGAAAGTAAAACGGATGAAATTATTATTCTGTTTATTTTATTCATGTTTTTCAATTTCCTTTTCTATAATAAATATTTATTATTATCTTTTAATAAATTTCAGTTTCTGAAGCTTATCAGCTTCGACATCATAATAATACCCATCCCCAATTTCGCACTTTGCATATTCTTCCTTAAGTGCCTTAACATCCATATTACCAAAAATTGTTCTAGTTCCTCTCTCTCCGGCAAATTCAGCAATATTGTCAAGAAGAAAAGCACTGGAAATCTGATTATTAAATATAGAATTTATTTCCGCCTCACTTATTTTCTGAACATCTGAGAAGATAAACATATATTTTCTTTCCTCAGCTATCGCTGCCATCTGAGGCAGTACAGCAGATATAAGACGTTTCCCCTCAGGCGTATTCAGATATACCAGCTTACTCTGAATTACAAAAACAGTAAAAGGAGTTATTTCATTTTTGAAGTCAGGAACGTTCTCGTATTCTTTTTTTAGCTGATCACTTAATTCATAATATGAAGCAAGCATTCTCTTATCAAATGCAATATAATTTTCATTCAGATAAATATAAAACTGCTGAAGCGGAGAAAGTTTCTTTTCATTAACCGTCGTTCCGTCTTTTCTGACAAGATCAACCTTTTCAAAATTTCTGAACATTACACAGTCTGTCCCGTTATTTTTAAATCGGTCATATATGTCACTAAGCTGCTCTCTTCCGTCATCCAGAAAAACAAAACGTGCATCTTTTTTCTTTGATGCTATTCCGTCACACAAAAGATTCAGAAGATTTGTTTTTCCAAATTCTTTTTTTCCGTAAATTGCAATCACATGAGATTTTTCAAAGTTTACCGACACCGGCTTAAAATCAACATAATCAAGTCCGGCACTTACTGAATTTTCCTCCGTATCAGCTGATTTATCTGACAACAGCTCATCATACTTCTCAATAGTAAGTTCTTTCGGGAAAGTAAGATATTTTACTGAGCATTTTGAATACAACCCGCTGCTTTCTTCATATCCAAATTTCAGATGTAAATTGCTAATAAACAATTCTTTATTTTGGTTTATATTATCGGGCAAACAGCACTGAACTTCATACGGAAGATTCATTCTGAATGTACCGGTTATTCCCTCAGGTTTAACTGTAACGTTCGCAAAACCATGTCCCGGATTGTTTCCTATTATTCCGACTTTGCCAATAAAAATTTCCTGATACTTGTCAGCAGGCAACTCAAATGCGATTTTCTGACGAAAACTTCCCAGATATGGATTCAATCCCTTGGTTTCACCTGCTGTAACAACAACAGAAATACCTTTTGATAATCCATCTCTGCAAATTTTTGCAAACTTCTCATGATATGATGAATACCTTGATTCTTCAGTAAATGCATTTATATTATCAATAACCAGCGTAGTATGAACGGGCTGATCTTCATCTACTTCCCTGAAGTTATGACCGTTGAGTATTTTTATATTTTCTTTCAGTATTCCTTCAAGAAGTCTGAATAACCTTTTCACATATTCTTCATTTGAGTTATCAAAGTATGCTGAGACAAGCGGCATATCTCTGTATTCAGACAATGCACCGCCAAAATCAAGAATAAAAATCCGTTCTGTTTTTTCATCATATTTTTTATGAAGAATATTAATCAGATTTTTTATAAATGTTGTCTTTCCGCTCATGGAAGCACCGAAAAGAATTATATTTGAGTCAAGAAGGTCAACAACCAGCGGTGGCTGCCTCTGTATTATTGGGATGTCGAACTTTCCCAGAGTGCACTGCATCGTTCTTATGCTCATCATATTCTCTCCCATTCCGTCTGATCATTTATCCTGCCTGAAAGCGGCGGTAAAAATACCTGACATGGTTTCGGCTGGTTTTTACTGATTTCAATTATCTTGTTTACAATGTATGCAAGCTGCGTATCATGTTCATTTACATTTTTATTCTGAGCCTTTCTGATTTCATTATCCTTGTCAGAAGAATAAAATGTTTTGTCAGCTTTTCCTGAATTTCTGACACGAGTTACCTTGACAGGAGGTTCAATGTTCATATTTTTATTTGCACCGGTATAAGCGGACTGAAAATATTCAAATCGTATACCAGTACCAACAAGCAGATAAGCTCTTCCGTTTAAAGGCATTGTAGGAGCTGCTGCTGCAGTATTTCCAAGCATCTCCTTGGAAGCCTGTTTTGTTGCAACTTTAAGGCATATTCTTGCTTTTGAGTTTACCCTGATATCATCAGTAATAGCTCCCTCAATATTCTGTGAAACAAGTATTATG
>JAEDJV010000041.1 GCA_016296165.1 Oscillospiraceae bacterium
ATGTTATAAGCAGAATTTAGTGCCGAATCAAGATCAGAGCCAAATCTTACAACAGCTTCTGATTTTTGAGTTTCAAATGAATATCCCATAATCGCTGATGAAGTAATATACGCCAGATCATATCCCGGGATAGATAATCCGCTGAAAAAAGTTGAGGCTTTACCGGTATTCATTTCTTTTTCGGAAACAGTCCTGCCTGTTTTACAATCTATCTCATAAACATGATATACGATATAGTCGGATGTGGCACAGAGAAGAATATTTCCGTTATCCGCAATAGCTGTTCCGACAAAATAACCGTCCCAGTTTTCAAAATCATCGCGCATAAAAAATGCTTTTCCATCTTTGTCAATTCCGTAAAAATGCGGCATAACTTTAAAATCCATACCGTAATCAACGGCATAAACAAAATAGCTGCCATCATCAGTTCTGAACAGTTCAATCACTTCAACTGAATCAGAACTAATAATATCTCCGCTTAATTTTATTTCTTCGACTGTCTCAAGCGTGTCAGAATTAAATCTTACAGCATATGTATCCTTTCCGTCTTCGGTATATCTGGACTTTATCGCTGTAAAACCGCCTTCTGAATCTGCTCTCAGTCCGGATACAGATTCGCCCTCCGGAACATTTACATCAGCTGTTATTTGTCCGGTAACGCTGTCAAGAATGCATAGTCTCTGGTTGTTATCCTTATCCGCATACGCAGTATATAGTTTACCATTATCCATCACCATAAACTGTATACTAAGATATTCTATTGCACTAAGTTCGACTTCTCTTACCTGTTTTGATGAAACATCAATAATCTGTGCATACTCCTTGACAAAGGAACCACCTGGCTGTTCAAAAACAGTTATCTTGCCGCCTGCATATTGAATTGATTCGATATTTTCAAAAGTCTTGTCAGTACCGATTGGAGTAACATCATATCTATAATCCGGTATCTCCTGTTCAGTTTCATCAGAATTAATAACGGACGTCGTTTCTGAGGACGAATCATTTTCTTCTGACCCACTGTCTTTCTGACACCCGTAAAACGATACTGAAATCATGGCTGCTGATATCAGAACAGCCATACTTTTTATTATACTTTCTTTTTTCATTATCATTTTATCTCCTTCAGATAAGTTGAAACCTTATTCTGAATAGTACCTGCCACTTCTGCTGCTGTTTTTGATCCCGCAATGAAAGCTTCTATTTCTTCATCAACAATTGCTGTGATTCTTTCGTCTGATACCATTGCACTGTCAGCATTTGAGATTAAGTCTCTCACCTTATCAGCCGTCTGTTTGTCAAGCGGGGTCATTTCTACCGCTTCTCCATCAGGTGATTCTACTAAATATCCGCTGTATTCATCTGACATTGCTCGTTTTTCAATCTTGTCATAGGCTGACTTCAGTACAGGGAATGTTGATGCATAATCTTCATTTAATGAGTTCTGATAATCTTCAAGAATAAACTCTCTGATAAAGCTCCATGCGGCATCCTTGTTCTTTGATTTTTCACAGATTCCGAATGTTGAGTCAGCAGCGATAAGTGCTCCGTTTCCTTCATCTGACGGAAATCCCTTGAGGGCAACTTCACCGTTTACCGCACCCTGCTGGAGTTCGAGAAGAGTCCTGAAATCAAAAAGATTTAATACTTCAAGAGAACATTTTTTATCCGCAAATCTTCTGATTATTTCTGATTCTTTATCCATGTCTTCATATCTTGGAGTGATTGAATCTTCATCTTCCTCATCGATTCCGTCTTCATTAATAAATTCCAGAAGTCTGATAAAGTTTTCATTATCAAAATCGCATGTCTTGTTCTCAAAGTCAACAAATTCACTCATATTTCTTTTGATAAATAAATCGGCAAGTTCTGTTTTTGGCATTTCATAAAAAACACTGCCCTTATCTGCGTTTGCAAAAAACTCGTCATAAGTCCAGCCTGATTCTTTACCAAGTGTCTGGGCACTGCCGGCAAGAGTCAAAACTGAGAAGTTTGTAACCAGCTGATTGAGTTTTCCCTTATATGAAAATATATCAAAAATATTTTCAAAATAATCTTCTCTTGAAATTTCCTTGTCATTATCAATCATTGGATTAAGGTCAGCAAGAATTCCTTTTGCTGCAAAAGAAGTCATATCAACTTCTGTATTGCCGATAATAATATCCGGAATATTTCCTGAAGCTATATCATTGTTAAGCTTGAATGCACCTGACTTATATGTATCATCTTCATATTCACTAAACTTTGAGTAATCATTTACCTGTATTCTGTATTCATCATTTGTTTTGTTAAAGTCAACAATAGAAGACTGAAGCCCGTTATAGTACGAGATATCCATTCCTGCTACTGTGATAATCTTTTTGTTCTGAATCTTTTTCAGTGTTTCTTCATCTGCTCTGTTAAGTACTTTAACTGATGATTCACCTGTTTCATAGTCATACATGTTGCAAATCATACGGTCTTTTCCGCAAAATGCAACAGATCTTACTCTTGCAAGAATATCTGAGTCAACCCAGTTTATAATCTCTGTTGTCTTATTATCCTTAATACTATATCCGTAGATACCTTCAGAAGTACTTAAACAGAAATCATAATTTCCGTCACCAGGTAAAATATCATAATCATACGGAAGATCGAGGTCAGCTGCCTCACCAACAGTACCATTTACAAGATCAATTTTCGAAATCTCAGTAACGTAATCCTTATTGCTGTAAATTATATAATCACCGTCTGATTCTGTATTGATTAAATTCTGTATATCATTTATTCTTTCGTCAGATATAGTCTTTGTAACCTTTCCTTCAGAATCAAGTTCAACGATGTATGAAGAGCCTTCTTTGTCATACGAATAAGTACTGATTCCAAGATAAATATTTCCGTTTTCAGCTACTTTTATCAGACCAACATACGAATCACCCAAATTGTCAATTCCATCTATGTTGTCTATTGAAAAGGTATTTTCAAGCTCCCCTTCTTCACTGTAAACCTTAATGGCATAAGTCATTTTATGCCCGCCGTCTTCATCACTCTCATCATATGTATTAACTTCATTTACCATGTAGATCTTTCCGTCTTTTGATACATCCATAACAGAAATATACCCACCGTTTTCAGGAACAAAGCTAAAGGAATTAATCTCATTACCGTCAGTATCAAATATACTGATAATCTGACTGCTTTCGCCCCATACTTCATTATAAATGAAGAGGTTGTTATCTGAATATGAAACCATTCTTGAATCTTTGAATTCGGATGGGATATCTGTTCCAAATTCCAGAACCTTTTCAGTTTTTCCTGATTCAACTGAAAGCTTGTACATGCCGTCAGATGTGAGCACAACCATATCAGCGTCTTCATAATTCAGATTTTCTACAATAGTCACAAATTCAGAATCCAGACTGCATTCATATCTGTTTACCACTTCACCTGTAAGTGAATCAATTTCATTGAAGAAAAAGTTAGAGTAATCCTCCGTTGTTGCCAGTGATATATTGCCGTTCTTCAGCGTTGTTATAAAGGCAGGATATCCTTCCATATCTGAAAAATCATCTACACAGAAAACTTCATCCAGTTCAGCAGTTGTTTTTCGGAGCTTAATTTTCATATCTTCAGATTCTGACGTAAAATCATATACTACTGACATAAAATAATATGATCCGTCGGCCGCTGATTCAATATAACCTACAGTTTCATTATTTTCAAGATTTAATTTCTTGTTAAGATTTTCTGAGGACTTTCTCTCTAAAGTAACTGCATCGTATTTTTCAAGATAAGATTCAGCAGATTTCATTCCCCATTTACCCTTAGACACGAGAATACTTCCGTCGTTATCTTTTTTAATCTCCATAGGATACTCATCCTGAGGAAAAGATATTTCATTTGTTATTGAATTAGACTCAAGATCAAAAGCAGCGAATTTCTGATTGTAATCTTCATCTGAATATGAAATATAAAGTGTATTACCTTCATAGTACACCTTATCCACATAAGAAATATTAAGAGAAGAAAAATCAACTTCCTTTGATTTCTTTTCAGTCATATCAAATATGCTTGCTTTTCTCTGACAGTTGTCTGCTCCTTCGGACATACCCCAGATATATACTTTATCATTTAAACCATAGATTTGATCTATATTCCCCATATTTTCAGGAGTTGTAAATTCTGAAGATGTAAAATAGTTGACTATTTGTTTTGCTTCATTTGTCTTTACATTGTCTCCTTTGTTTCCCGCTTTACAGCCAGCCATTGAAAAAATCATTGCTGTTGCAAGAAATGCGCTTAATGCCCTTTTGATGAATTTTGAATTATTCATATTTTTTTTCCCTTTCTGAATTAACATTTGTTTCTACATCGATATAGTCTGATATCTTCTTTTTATAAGTATATTTGTCAGTAAGCTTCTCAATGTAATCCTTAAGATGCCATTTTCTGTTGAGATAAAGCTTTGCTGTAAATATAATTACCGTAATTAAAATATATGCTGCCAGAAGAAGTATTATAAAAAAAACTGCTGTAAGCCATGCTTCATTTACTCTGGCAGAATTCTCCCAGTATGGAAAAGCTATTGGTTTCGATACAACCTGATTTTTGCCAAAAGATTTCAGATTATTAAAAAGTTCTGAAGCCTTATATCTGTTTGTATTATCAACAATAACTGAACTGATTTTTTCTTCAGCTGACTGTATGTCATCCTGAACATTCATCGTATCTATGCCGTAATATTCAAGAAAAATATTTTTTGCATAGTTTGATACCGGATTCGGAATCACAGATTCATAGCAGAGAAGTGATGTATCAAGCCCGGCTTCCTCCAGTGCATCATAGTGAATATAAACTACCGGTGACTTTGGATAAGCCACTTTTACAGCCTTACTGTCTTCAGCCTTTACTACTCCTGCAACTTCAAACTCTTTACCGCCTACGGTAAATTTCATCCCTACAATATCTGATGAATTAAAAATTATCCATGCGGCTTCTTCATCCAGAACTGCTCTTGAATTTTTTAGTTCATCAGAATAAATATAATTTCCTGATATCAGTTCAAGAGGATGAAAATCAAAAAATTCTCCTCCTGTACCTATGATATTAATATCCGAACTGCAAAAATCTGTTTTTCCGCTTTCCACATCATATACACTTGCATTTGCAGTACTCATACACGATGAATAAGCATCAATCCACACTTTTGCACCTTCATTAACAGGAGTATATGATTCGGATTTTAATTTAGTATCAATATATTCTCTTAGTTTGAGAGCATCGTTTGCCCCGGATAATTCACTTCCCGGCTGCATAAATACCGATACCTGTGAGTATCTGGTTTCATCCGACTCCCATCTTTCAGCCATATTCTGAGATACGAGTTCATTCTTTAAAGCTGATGAAAAACAGGAAAGCCCGGCAATTGCAGCCAGTGCAGCACCAAATAAAACAACTTTCTTTTTTTTCATCTCTTTACTCCTGCGCAAATCTCACCTGATCTCCAGACTTAAACGGTTTTGAGGATGCTGTAATTATATAATCTGCAGCATCTCCAAAATCACCGGTTACTGCACACTGAGTATCGTCTTCAGCAACAACAACAACCGCTACCTTTTCAACTATATATCTGTTTCCAAGAGGCGTACTCTTTGATCTGACCGCATAAACGAATTTTCCTGATGAATCCTGCTTTACAGAGTTTCTTGGGATAACCTTGTCATAAGGTGAAGCTGATTCACCAAGCTCTATTTTGATATTCTGTCCTTCAACAACATCACCTGAAAGTGAAAATACTACATTAAACTTTGAAGAATCCTGCTTATCCTTGGTAATATTTTTCACAGTTACTGTTACATCGTTTGTATTGTCGGCAATTCTTGCTTCCTTTCCTTTTGTAACAGCCTTAGCCTGTTCGGATGAAACTGATGCTGAAGCGGTAAATCCATCATCTGAAATATTAATAATCATAAGTTCATCATTTTCAGCAAATGACTGACCGGAGGAAAAATTAATTGATTCAACAACACCTTCAACCGGAGAAACCACCTCTGAAGATGCCTGTTTATTAACGAGCTCTTCAAGATCTTTTTCAAGATCTTCGATTTTCTTCTTCTGTGCATCAAAATCAAGCTGTGTCTGTGCATCTGCAATTCTGTCTGTTTCCATCTGAATTTCAAGAGCGTGAATTGCTGAATCAAGTGCATACTGTGCTTCTCTTATAGCTGCATCATAATCAGTATCCGCACCGTCAGGGAGACTGCCGCCCGGAACTGATGAACCTTCAAGTTCGGAAAGCTGTGTTTCTATTGAAGACAGTTCAGAATTAATTGAACCTGTAATTTCAGAGATTTTTTTACTGAGGGCATTTTCTGCATTATTTTTTTCTTCAGTCTTTTTATCAAGATTTGTCTTTGAAACAGTTATCAGTTCTTTTACTGCCTTTAACTCGTCTATATCTTCTTTAAAACGCTTTATCTCTATTTCCTTGTCTTCAATAACTCTGGCGTCTGCTTTATCCTCACGGAGTCTGTTAAGTACTCTTTCCATATCAGCAAGAGTTCTCTCCTCCATAGTCTTAACTCCTGCATCTCCTCCTGCAGCCTGATATCTTTCAGTATATCTGTTGTATTCAGTTTCTGCTTCTGCAAATTCTTTTTGTGCAGCGATTGATTTTTCTGACAGTTCAGAAATCTGACTGTATCTCTCACTGCTCATGAGTGAATATGAACCTGATGTTATAGCCTCAAGATCTTTGGTTAATAAATTTTTCTTCTGAAGAAGAGATGAAATTATTCCGCTGTTATCTTCCGGTACAGGCTGATTTGCTGCATTGTTCTTGGCAGCAACTGCACTGTTAAGTCTGTCTCTTGCCTGTGAAATCGCAAGATTCTGATCATAGTAATCCCTGGCAACACTCATTATCGATTTTTCGTATTCAACTTTAAGCTGATCTATTTCCTCCTGAAGTGCTTCAGCCTCAGAACTGTCCTTTACATCTGCAAGAAAAAACAGCACCTGTCCTTCCTTTACTTCCTGTCCCCTTTTTACAGCAACTCTTTTTATATCGCGATTTTCATCAGCTGTAACTGTATATTTTTTATTTGCTTCTGCTGTAAGATCAAGCTGATAAGCTTTTGAGACAGAACTTCTTGACATACGTGTAACCGATACTTCAGGAAGCGAATAATTCATGATCGTATTTGAGAAAAAAGTGAGAAGAAGCATTACAAGAAGAAAAACTATTATAATGTTTTTTACTATTTCTTTTCTGTTTCTCACTCTCACTTCGCTGTTCGTGTTATTTATTTCTTTGTTATCCATTTAAATTATTTCCTTTCTTTTTTCCTTTTTATCCTTTTATTCCGCCTGAATATGCAATTCCTTCTACAAGATAATCTTCTCCATAGAAAAACATGAGAAGCGTTGGAATCATGTATATTACTGCAACTGCAAATGCAAGTCCGACATCTCCTGTATTAATCTTTGAGAGAAATACTGACAAAGGATGATAATCTGTATCTGAAAGCATAATAAGCGGCTGTTCAACCATATTCCAGTAATCAATAAAAAGAAGAAGTGATACCGAAAAAATTGCACTCTTTGAAAGCGGCAGACATATCTGTGTAAATATCTGAATCTCTCCGGCACCGTCAAGTTTTGCCGCTTCTATAAATGACGCAGGTATTCGTCTCATAACCTTTGCAAGAAGGAATACACTAAACGGTGCAAATATCCCGGGAAGAATAATAGATAATCTTGTATCAAGAATGCCTAATTTGTCAGCTACAATATAGTTTGGAACCAGTGTAACCTGATACGGCATAAGCATGAGTATTACATACAGAAAAAACAGAAGTTCCTTTAGTTTCCCCCGATATCTTGCAAAACTGTATGCAGCAAGTGAAGCGACTATTATCTGAAAAAGAACTATCGGAACTACCAGAATAACTGAGTTCCAGAACTTCATAAGATAGTCTGAACTTTTGAAAAGGACTGTCTTATACTGTTCCAAAGAAACTTTATCCGGGATAAGTTTAAGATTCAGCTTATCTGATATAAACGTTTTCTTTGTTTCATTCTTGTCAAAGTTACTTATCATTGCTCCGTAGTTTGCATTTATTTCTTTCTGCGTCATAAATGAATTTGCAATTGTCACTACTGTCGGGAAAAGAAAAAGGAATGCAGTAAAAATGGCATACGCTGTCAGAAAAAACTTAACTAATTTTCTTCCGATGTTTTTTCTTTTAGAGGATGCTTTTTTCATCATTCCACATCCTTTCCAAACCAGTATTCAGCAATAAACAGGAACGCAATTACGACCACCATGACAAGTGACATGATTATTGCTGACGATGATAATTTCTGATATTCAAGAAGTGAAAATGTATTGTTCATAAAATGCTGAATCATATACAGTGAATCAGGATAGTCTCCGGTAAGCAGATAAACCTCTCTGAATATCTTAAATGAATTAATCAGCGAAAGAACTGTTACAAACAAAATTGTTGGTGACAGGTACCTTAACTTCAAATGAAAAAATTTATAAAATGCTCCTGCCCCTTCGAGAGTTGCAACTTCAAGGATATCATTCGGGATATTGGAAATAGCAGCAAGAAACAGAATCATGTTATATCCGAGGTTTTTCCACAAAAACATAAGGATTACAACCGTCATGCCAAGCGGTGTCTTCAGCCAGTCAACACTTTCTATTTCAAACACCTCAAGAAGCTGATTTACAGTTCCGTACTTATGGAACATGACCTGCCATACAAGTACTATCGAAGCTGTAGGCACCATCATAGGACACAGAAATGATGCCCTGAGCTGACTTTTAAAAGGTATCTTTGAATCCAGAAGCAAAGCAAGCAGCAGTGAAAGTACTACAACAAGCGGTACTGCAATAACTGAAAAAAGTGTAGTGTTTTTTGCAGCCATAAGGAACGCTTCGTTCTGCACTATTGATACAAAGTTATCAAAAAATACAAACTCATGATTGATAGGGTTGTCTATAACTGAATAGTACACAACCACAAAAAAAGGAAGTATAAAAAATAACAATACTCCTGTCACACTTGGTGCAAGAAACGATATTTCTGTTATTTTTTCACTCTTTTTCAATGTCCTGCCTCTTAACTTCGGCAATTTTTCGTCTTTACTTTTTGTCATTTTGTTCCTCCATTTTCCATTTTTATCTCTTTCGTTTTGCTTATACAAAATGTATCAGCTACACATATTTAATAATACTATATAAACATTACTATTGTCAAGTATTTGTGTATTAAAAAGATAAAGACGCAGAGATTTTTTCCCCTGCGTCTGATTTTTTTCTTTTTACATATATGTGCCAGTTACATCTCTGCCGTTTTCTTCGTTATATTCTGTAATAACAGAACTGCCGTCAAGAAACTGTTTAAGCATTATGTAAAGCATTTCTTTTTCAAAAGGCTTGGAAAGATAAGCATTCATTCCACTCTGTATTGCATGTTTTTCATCATCGCATGCAGCATTGGCCGTAAGCGCAATAATAGGAACAGAACATGCATCCGCCTTATCTGAATTTCGAATGCAGCCGGCCGCCTCATAACCATCCATAAGCGGCATACGAACATCCATAATAATTACATCATAAGTGTAGCTAGGGTTGGATAAAAATGAATATACAGCCTGTTTTCCGTTAAGTGCAAGCTGAACTTTGAAACCAACGTTCTCAAGTAGTGACTTTGCAAATTCAGCGTTAAAATCATTATCTTCCGCAAGAAGAACTGTTTTCCCGGTAAAATCAAAATTCTGCTGGCTTATAAAAAGGGTTTCTCTGATTGCATCTGTGATTGATCTGCATTTTTTTAATTCAAGTGTGAAGAAAAAGGCAGAACCTTTATTTTCCTCGCTTTTTACATTCAGAGTTCCTCCCATAAGTTCAACCAGATTCTTACAGATTGAAAGCCCGAGTCCCGTTCCGCCGTAATTTTTTGTAACAGTTACGTCAGCCTGCTCAAACGATTCAAAAATCTTTTTGAGATTTTCCTTCTTTATCCCTATTCCGTTATCCTCAACAGTAAACTTTAGTATCGATGAATCTTCTTTGTATTCAGTTTCATCGATACGGACATTTATGATTCCGCTGAAAGGTGTAAACTTAAGTGCATTCGCAGCAAGATTGACAAGCACCTGATGAATTCTGAACTGATCTCCGACAAACAGCTTGTTTGTAAAGTTTCTCTCAATTGAAAGCTTTATCAAACGCTGCTCTGCCTGAGGTTTAATCATCATCTCAAAGTCTTCAATAAGATTTGTGATATCGAAGATTTCCTGTGTTACTGTCATCTTACCGCTTTCTATCTTCGACATATCAAGTATGTCATTCACAAGCGAGGTAAGATATCTGGTTGAAATATTTATTTTCTCAAGACAGTCATAAACCTCTTCTGCATCGTTTTCGTCTCTTTCAAGAACACATATTGCCCTGTCAGCCATTCCCTTAATTGCATTTATAGGCGTCCGAATCTCATGTGACATGCGTGAAAGGAATTCTGACTTTGCCTTGCTGGCAAGGTCTGCATTTACAATATTTATGTGAGTAGCAATAACACGTGACAGTTCTTTTAAAGTGGAAATCTCGGATGTGGAAAGTTTTCTGTTCTTGTCATGCGTTTCAAAGATAAGACAGCCCTTGAATACTCCCTCATTATATATTGCCGAGAAAATATATTGGTTTTTATCATTTTTCTCAAGCATCTTCCTGAGAGACTTTGAAAGTTTCTGTATAATTTTCGGAGTGAGCTGCACCAGACCATCACGTTCAAAATAGTCAATAAGCGCATTGTAATCCTTACGGTTAAAATCATAAATATTGTTTATGTCTGCCGGCTTACCTTTTTCACACCAGTGATAAGTGAACTTGTAGTACATGTTGTCGTCATTCATCTCAAAAATGACAATACGGCTAAAATCAAAAATTCTTGATATCTTAGGAAGAAGAAGATTAATTGCCGTCTTAAGATCTTTACTCTTTTCAAGAAGTGCGTATGCAAATGAAGTGATATCCCCGTTTTCATGCGGGTTTTCATCAACTATATCAGTTACGCCCTTGTCTATAATAGTTGCATCAAGTACTTTGGCATCCACAAGATGAGATACTTCAGAATAGAGAAGACTGGAACCCTTCTTTGTCCTTTTTGCAAACATCAGTGTTTTATATGCATAGTCAAACAGCTGATCATACTTGTCAGAATAAAATGTATTTACTATCCCGATTGTACAGGAAATACTTATATCCTTGTCCGTTCCTGCATAGATACTGTTTACGCGCTTGCTTATGGACGAACCGAATGACTTCATATATGACTTGTTGGTATTTTTGGTGAACACCATGAATTCGTCACCGCCGAGTCTTATAACAATATCGGTCGGACGCATTACTGACGTAAGTTTTTCGGCCACTTCTTCAAGCACGGAGTTGCCGAATTCCCTTCCATAGAGATTGTTTATCTCAAAGAAATTATCAATGTCAATTATACAGAGAGCACAAAGTTCACCCTTAGGTTTGATCTTAAGATACTGTTTTATAAGTTTCTCCCCGCGTTCTCTCGAATACAGTCCGGTAAGCCTGTCTTTTCCGGTCTCTGTATATTCTTCTTCGGTTTCCGAGATCTCCGTTTTCTTATCGCTTACAGTGATAACCATCTTGACCTTGCGTGTATTAACTGAATCATAAAATTCAAGTTCTCCGTAACACGAAACAGTCTGTATCGTTCTGTCCTTAAATATAATCGGGTGTCTGAAACAAAAATCTCCATTCTCAGTAATACAATCTCGTACGGTAACAAGATATTCGTTATAAGCGTCAGTTGGAATAAGACGGCTCATATACAGACCAATGTCTATGTCGTTCTTACTGAACCCGGTAATTTCACTAAAACCATCACTTATGCTTATGACCTTGAAGTTATCATCGATATCGACCTGAAAACTTGCATAGCGTTTAGGTTTTATTATTAAGTTTTCTTTCATATTAATGCATTCTCCTGAAATACTTTTGCTTTTAATAATCCGTTCTGTTACGTTATGAAAAAATATTCTTATCATATTAATTATAACATAATCTGTTTCCTTTTTCAATCCATTACCATATTATTTCAAAGATATTTGCAGATATAAACGAAATTTTTCAATATTTCGTATTGCATTAAAGACTATTTTGAGTTATAATTAAATTGTATGGTTTAATTTTTACACTATAGATAGGAGAGTTTTTTATATGAATATGGTTATTCCATGGACAAAAGTCTGGGCTGTCGTTATTACCGGACTTTCTGTAGTATTTCTCGCACTTGTCCTGTTAATCATTTTTGTTTCTCTGTTCGGAAAGATTTTCAGTAGTATGGGTAACAAAAAGAAACAGGAAAGTCCAGCACCCGCTGTAAAAAAAGCACCTGAGCCGGCTGTGGTTATTCCCGAATCCGTTGTTGCTCAGGCCGAAGACGATGACGAAGTGATAGCTGTAATTTCTGCTGCAGTTGCGATGATGGCTGCAAGCGACGGAAAAAGTTACGCTGTCAAATCAATTAAGAGAACCGCAAATCAAAATCGTCAGGCTGGTTCTGCATGGAGTGCAGCCGGCAAACGTGAAAACACAAGACCTTTTTAATAAGTTTTACAATTTAATACAATACGAAAGGATATTATTCTATTATGAGTGAAGTTTTCAGTATCTTCGCGGATACACTAAAAGACCTCGCATCAACAAGCGGTTTTGCTAATCTGCAATGGCAGAACTGTGTTATGATTCTGGTTTCATTTATCTTCATGTATCTTGCGATTGCAAAAAAATTCGAACCGCTTCTTCTTCTTCCTATTTCGTTCGGAATGCTGCTTACAAACCTTCCGCTTACAGCAATGTACACGCCGGAGCTTTTTGCAGATCCTACAAACATTGATTACGGAAAAGTACTCCATGACGGCGGACTTCTTGACCTGCTTTATCTCGGAGTTAAACTGCAGTTGTTCCCGCCTCTCATATTTCTTGGTATCGGAACAATGACTGACTTTGCACCGCTTATCTCAAATCCAAAGAGTTTCCTTCTTGGTGCTGCTGCACAGGCTGGTATCTTTATTACATTTATCGGTGCTGCTGTTCTTGGATTTTCAGAAACTGAAGCCGCTTCTATCGCGATAATCGGCGGTGCGGACGGTCCGACAGCTATTTTCGTTTCGAGTAAACTGTTAAACGGTGACAACAGCATAACAACCGGTACGATTGCTCTTGCCGCTTACACATACATGGCACTTGTTCCTATCATTCAGCCTCCGATAATGAAAGCCCTTACAACTAAAAAAGAACGTTCCGTTGTGATGGAAACTCTCAGACCGGTAGGTAAAACTGAAAAAATCATCTTCCCTATCGCTGTTACAATCATTATCGTACTCCTTGTTCCTTCTGCTGCTCCGCTTGTTGGCATGCTTATGCTTGGTAACCTCCTTAAGGAAAGCGGTGTGTGTGACAGACTCGTAAAGACAGCTCAGAACGAACTTATGAATATTGTTACTATTTTCCTCGGTGTATCAGTTGGCGCAACAACAACAGCTGACAAGATTATCACAGCTGAGTTTGCAAAGGTTATCATTCTTGGCGTTATCGCATTCTCAATTGGTACTGCTTCAGGTGTTCTCTTTGGCAAGGTAATGTACAAAGTTACAGGCGGCAAGGTAAACCCTCTCATCGGTTCAGCAGGTGTTTCTGCAGTTCCAATGGCAGCTCGTGTTTCACAGAAGGTTGGCGCAAAAGAAAATCCTACAAACTTCCTTCTCATGCACGCTATGGGACCAAACGTTGCAGGTGTTATCGGTTCAGCAGTTGCAGCCGGCGTTCTCCTTAGCATTGTAAAATAAATTAAATATTAATGAAACATCAACATCCTCTGGCAAACTCCAGAGGATGTTTTTTATAAAAAAAGACTGATTTCTTCTGTGAATTAAACTTAGCACAAGAGAAATCAGTCTATTTAAAAAAGTTTGTTTTATAACACTTTTCTTACAGCAGGAATTTTTCTTAGTATCCATACTGTAAAAAATGAAATCGCCAGAACCGCAACGGATGTTGCAAAAACCGTTATAAATCCTCCGTAATTAAACGGATTGAATTTTAGTACTGCAAAAACAAGTTTCAAAAACAGCATATGAATCAGATAAATTCCAAAAGAACATTTGTCTGTCTGATTTAGAAACGCTGTGAAAAAATTTGATTTGTCCGCATGTTTTATCCCGCAGGCAAAAGAGAACATGCCAGCTGACTGAAGTACAATGAGAGGAAACGAATAACTCCCCAGTAAGGAAGTAACCGCACTATTGTTATTTTTTATCGAATATACTGTCAGTATGCATAGAACAGCAGTACATACGATCACTAAAATCAGAGATAAGATTCGTTTAATCTTTATCTGTCCTGTATGAACAGCATATCCCATGAAAAGATAAAAAGGATAAACCGTATATACGCAGATATAAAACGCAGACTTGACACCGGCCAGAGTTTCAATTGCCGGAACAAGTGAGAGAAAAACAAAATAGATCAAAAGAAGAAAGAGAAGATCTTTTTTACCGGCTGAGCCCGAAATCATGCGATAGAAGGGCAGTAAGAGATATAGTGAAATCATGAGATACGGATACCACATATGCTTCCATCCGGTACCTTTTACTGCATCAGCTAATCCATCAGCAATAGCTTTGATTCCAATTGTTTTATCAGTTACAAAGGAATCAAAAAACGAAAACAAAACTGAAAAAATTATAAGAGCCGCTGCCATTCTTAATATATATTTTCCGAATATTTTTTTATAACTCATCTGACGGGAATTATCAAGAAGAAGTGAGCCGGTTGCCATTACAAAACATGGCACAGCCCACATCATTGAATTTCTTACCGACAGCATCACAGCGTGTTCAGTAAAGCCCGGTGAGTACGCATCCGCTGCATAGAAGGTGTGAAGAACAACGATTGCTATGCATGCGACTGCGCGAAGAAAACTTATGTACTGTATATTCTGACAGCTTTTACTTTCAGTACTCAATAGAATAGCCCTTCGTCTCCGATACATCCTGAATCCGGATCTGCCGGTTCTTCGGCAGGCGGATCATTCTGAACGGGTGGTTCGTTCTGTACAGGCTCTTCTGCAGGTGGTTTGTTCTGTACAGGTTCTTCAGCAGGCGGCTCGTTCTGTACAGGTTCTTCGGCAGGAGACTCATTCTGTACAGGTTCTTCAACAGGCGGCTGATATACTGGGTCTTCGGCAGGTTCTTCATAATAATCTTCGGCATTCTCAGTTTCCTCAGCCTCAGATTCAGTTTCAGAAGGTTCCGTAACCACTTCTGTTTCAGTCTGCTTTTCAGTTGCAGTTTCTCTGGGAGTTGTTTCCTTTATTGCTTCTGTTGTTTCTTCAGTTTTGCCTTCAGATGTAACTGTTGTTACATCACTTTCAGGATTTACTTCAAGATTTTCTGATGAACATCCTGTCATTAATACTGCACCAGTTAAAAGTGCAGCTATTGATATAATATTCTTTTTCATTTCTTTCATCCCTTTTAGTTATCAGCTCATTACAGTATCCCTGAGATACCACCATGTACCGGACTGCTTGTAAGTTATCTTAAATCCGTTTCTTTTTGTTTCATATTCAAAGTCCGGATCAAAAACATACACTTCTCCGTCCATTGTTATTTCAACCCATGAATGCGGGCCCCATCCTCCTGTACGGAGAGGTATTCTTCCTGAAATCTGATGAGCGTCATATCCCAGAAGTCTTGCCATCTCACAGAATGTTGCTGCCATTACATAGCAGTTACCTTTTTTATTCGTAAAACCATATTCGGCATACCATTCCATACTGGTTTCAGATGTTTGCGGCATATCAGGTCTGTGACCATAATAAACCAGAGAAACTGACCACTTATACGCCTTGTACAGATCCATTCCTACTGTGTTTAATACTTCAAGCGCCAGCGGATAAGGAAAGTTTGCATTTACGTTTAATTTTTTGCAGTATTCCTTGAACTCTTCAGAATTTGTTACAGTATCAAGTAACTCAGTTCTGTTTAATTCTTCATCTGAAGTAAGGAGAGTTATAATTTCATCTTCTGTAGGTTCCCTGTCATATGCTGCAAGAAATACATCTCTGACATACTCTTCATCAGTTCTGTTTCTGTCAATATATTCTTTTGATGTAAAGATTTCTTTTATAAAGTTTTCACCAGTAAGACTTTTCTTTAATTTGATTACAATATTATTTATCTCGTCTCCGTCAGGCTTTCTGTCATATGCCCTGTATGATTTTACCGTAAATTCGGAAACAAGAGGATTGATATCACGAGCTTCTGTCAGCTCTATATCTCCGCGTGCAATACCGTATTTTGAGCATATTTCGGTAAATTCTGCCGAGGCAGCAAAACCACTAATGAGATATGTTTCTGAAACACCCTTTTCCGCTACACTAACCCATTTCTGAATCTCTTCATCTCCGCCTTCGCGGTTAAGGAAAACCTGATACATTGTGCTTATTAGTTCTTCAGCAGTAAGGTTTTTATTTTCAAATTCAGTACTCTTTATAAAACCAAGTGCTGCCTTTACTGCAGTCATTGAAGAATTATTTAACAGAGAATTGGTCCAGTTATTTAATCCGTCAATATCCGGTTTACGGTCAAGACAAAGGTTGTAAAGTCTTGAAACAAAAGCTGTCACCGCCGGATTCTGATCAGCTGATTCATTTGAACGATAGGAACCTGGTTCAATTCCTGATTTTTGGCAGAAACCGATGTATTCCTGAGAACCTATAAACTGCTGAAATACATACTTCCATGTGCAGCCGTTCTCAAGATATCCTGCCCAGCCATCAATCTCCGCGCCACTTCCTCCACGTCCAAAAAGTCCGGTATAAAGGCAGGAAATATAATCGCGGTCACTAAGTTCTTCAACTCCAAATTCAGGGCTTGCAACAAATCCGTAAGCTACCTCTGCTCCGTTTTTACCACTTTCAAGCTGGTTAATCCAGTATTCTATCTCACTTTTACCAGCCTTTCTGCCAAGAAAATTCTGATAAAGACTGGAAATAAAATAAGTAACAGATAAATTCTGATCTACTTTTTCATTGGAATGATACGATCCCGGATTAATGCCTGCTCTTTTACAAATATTCATAAACTCTTCAGAACCAACAAACTGCTGGAATACATACTTCCAGGTACATCCGTTTTCAAGACATTTTTCCCAGGCTCTTATCTCATCCATAGTTCCGTTTCTTCCTAAAAGTCCCTGATACAATTTACCTACAGTTGCCTGATAATCCATACCGTTCTTCTGGAACTCAGGACTTCCGGCAAAACCATAGGCAATCTCTGCACCGGTCTTACCGCTTGCAATCTGATATATCCAGTATTCTGTCTCGCTCTCTGCAGGGTTTCTGAAAAGAATTCTTCTGTAAAGACTGGATATGAAATCTTCTGCTGTTTTTATCCCGTTATTTTCAATTTCCAGTTCATGATCGTCAGGTCCGAAATCTTCAATAATCTCTGCTTTTACTTTATCATCTTCTATTGTCTCAGCAGCAAAAACAACCGAGGTCATATTGTTTACTAAAAGAAAAGAAGAAAGAATAATCGTTATTTTTTTTATTTTTTTGTTCAAAACAATCAACACCCTTTCCATAATAATGTACTATATAATTATACATTAGGCAGAATAATAATGTCAATTGTATTTTCTTACAATTAATATAATTCTGAGAAAAGTAACAGTGAACGTACAAAGGGCTGTACGTTCACTGTTATTTTATCTTATAAGTTTTCTGAAAAGTCCATGATGATTACAGTAAAAATAGAGATATCCTGTACCGCGGATAAAAAATCTTGCCTCTGCATTTCCTTCCGGATAAAACTTAACAAGGTTGTACTTATCACTGGTAACATAGGCTGCAAATGATATATAGTGGCTCTTGCTCATCTCATGATCTACTGAAATAAAATATTCATCTTCGATTTTTTCAACTGAAAGAATACCTTCTTCATCATCTTCAGCTTCAAGCGCAGGGAGATTCACCCCACAGCAGCTTATTACCGCCTCACCTGTTGAGCAAAATATGTTCCCGCATATCGGACACACATAGAATCTGACTTTGAGCATATTGGATGACTTGTTGGTATTGATAATGCAGTTGCCTGAAATGAGTTCCGCAACCGATATATCAAGTGCGGCTGCCAGTGGCTCAAGCATTGTTATATCAGGAAGTCCGCGTCCCGTTTCCCTTAGTTAAAGATATTGTTGGGTATCTCAAGATGTGTCATTCGA
>JAEDJV010000042.1 GCA_016296165.1 Oscillospiraceae bacterium
CAGAGTACAGTCCAAAGGAACAGGTTAAATCTGAACCGGTAAACACCGAAATTCCGGTAAGGCCAGAAATAAAAGATTCTTCCGCAATATCCGAAAGTCTGATTCAAAGTGATGAAGGTGTTGAAAAAACACATGCTGAAGCCGTAATAAGTGAATATAATATAAGCACTGATAAACAGGCTAAAGTTAATAATTCACATGAAACAGTATCTTCACCAAAAAATTATTCATCAGATCAGGTTACAGAAAAAACAGTAATTTCTGTACAATCTGAAACTCAGACAGGATCTGAAGATAACCCTTCATTTACAGACAGTAGTGATTCAAATATTTCTGAAAATGCCAAAACTGATTCAAAGCAGTTGAAGTCAGAAGAAAACAGAACTTCAGATTTTGAAGAAATAATGAGAAATACTGTTACACTTTCACCGCTTCATTTTATGAAAGCGTCTTCAGTAATGAGTGATACAATTACAGAACAGCAAATTTCATCGCAGACATACCGAGCTCTTAATGAAAGTATCATAAAAGGAAGAAAACATTTTATAATTAAACTTTCACCGGAGGGTCTGGGAGACATAACAGTAAAACTGATAAAATCAGAGGATTCTGTACTTGTAAGAATGTCCGCTTCAGATGAAAAAACTGCACAGCTTCTTAACCGGGAACTTGATGTACTCCAGAATCTTCTTAAACCGCACAATGCTGAAATTGAAACTGTCACAACCTATAAGGAAAGCACGACAGACATGCAGAATTCATCGTTTAATCAGGGATTCAGAAGCAATCAGCACGACGGACAGAGAAATGGCTCACACAGAAACATGACATATTTTACTCAGTCTGAAAATACCGAGGAAGAACAAACATTAAATATTATGCCTTCTATAATAGGAAATACAATTCTTAACAGATTTATTTAATATTTTAGGGGCTGAAAAAAGAGGTGAGAATATGCCAGTATCAAATGTTTCGGATAGAAATTATCTGGATCTTCTTGGTTCAGCGGGTACAGACAAAAAGCCGGTAGAAAATCTTGAAAAGAAATATGGTATCAAATATCAGACGGAAGATGCCGGAAATCTTGGATATGAGGATTTTCTTAAGCTTATGATTACTCAGCTGACAAATCAGGACTTTACCAATCCTACAAACGATTCAGAGTATATGGCTCAGATGACACAGTTTGGAACACTGCAGGCAATGCAGGAAATGACAAAATACAGTCAGAACAATTATGCAATGTCCATGATTGGAAAAACTGTTACAGCATCAAAATACAGCAACGGTAATATGATTAAAGAAACCGGAGTGGTTGAACAGATTACCCGTAAGAATGATGAGTATAGTCTTCTGATAAATGGAAAGGAATTTACTCTTAAACAGATTTCATCAGTAGGTACAGGTGATGTTTTGACAGAAGATTCTGAGGAAGAAAATCCGGAGATGCAGAATTTTAATACAGGGAATATGATAAACACGGGAGAAACAGGCACAGTAAACAGTCCGGTTACACAGGGAAGTGTTGTGGACATACATCAGTATGATCCGGAAGCCGCTATGGGGTAATACACCAATAAGAAAGGGAGTGTTACAATGGATGACTACATAGCATTAAGACGTTTGAGTACGCCTATTACTACAGGGATTCCTCAGCAGATACCTACTGAATATACAGAAAAGGTACCTCAGGAATCATTCAAATCCATTTTAGACGCACAGATTAATAAAGAATCAGAATCAAAGGCTGCCATAGATTCGATGGCACTTAATTCACTGGGAGTTAATTTTTCAAGACATGCAATGAATCGTGTTATTCAGAGAAACATAGATTTGTCAGACGAAAATCTCTCAAGACTTAATGAAGGAATAAGACTTGCAGGTGAAAAAGGACTGGATGATACGCTTATTCTTATTGATTCTGCAGCCTATATTGTAAGTGTAAAAAACAATATGGTAATTACAACTGTTGCCAATGAAGAGCTTCAGGGTAATGTATTCACAAATATTGACGGTACAGTAGTTATTTAAAAGCCGGACCTTTTTAAGGAAGCTTTTCCGGAACCCGACTGACAGACAGTTCCGGACGCGTACCGTTGAGATATTAAAAACAAACAAATATTTTTAAAATTTCAGGAGGTCATATTATGGTAAGATCATTATATTCAGGTGTTGCAGGACTTAAAACACAGCAGACAAAAATGGACGTTATCGGTAACAATATCGCAAACGTAGGTACATACGGATTTAAATCAGACAGAGCAACATTCAAGGATGTTTACTATCAGACAACAGCAACAGCAACAGCAGCTACAGGTAATATTGGTGGTACTAATGCCAAGCAGATAGGTTATGGTAACTCTGTAGGCAGTATTGATACAAATACAAAAACTTCAGCTATGTCATCAACAGGTTATGGTCTTGACGTTGCTATTGCAGGTGAAGGATTCCTTCAGGTTATGGGACTTGATGGAAAAATTATGTACACAAAGGCTGGTATGCTTGACGTTGATGCCGATGGAAATCTTGTTGACGTAAACGGTAACTTTGTACTTGGTATCTCAGGAAGCGATACAACTTTACCACCTTCTTCAAATAAGATCAAGATAGATCTTCCTTTCCTTGATCCGCAGCCAGCAAGTGTCGAAAGTACAATCAATAATGTTGATTATAAAATTACATCTTCTAATTCAACAGATAAGGCTAAGGTAAATATCACATTTGTTTCCAGCGCTTCACTGCCAATTGGTCAGAAGATGACAGCAAAGGTTTCAGGTGCTTCAATTGTTGTAACAGTTAATGCCAATGAAGAGTTTTCTGATATTGATGAGATAAATGCTGAAATGAATAAAGCAATAAAATCAGCAAATGGCGGTGTTGAACATCCAGCAGGAGAGTTTACAATCGACATGGTTCCATCAGATTCAAAGTTCTCCACAATAGATATTGATGGCACAACAAGCCAGCCGATAAAACTTAAGGGTTCTGAACTTGTAGGAACAAATTTTGGCTATATTCCTGGTGAAGTTACAATGCCAGATGACTTAAAAGGTCTGTTTGGGGTTGAATCTGTAAGTGAGGGTTTTACAGGGGATACAAGATCATCAAAGTTCCCGACAGTTCCTGCTTTTACTGTAAGTAACCAATCTGCGAACACAACTACAAATTCAGTAACTGTTACATTTGACTCTACATGGGGCAATGGTAATACTGTATCATATACAATGGCTGATTTGACAGGTTTAACTGGTACAATTAGTACTGCAGTTCCGCAAGCTAATGGGGACGTTTTAGTTACAGATAGTAATGGTGGTACATTTACAATAAATGTTGCTTCACTTCAAACCAAAGCAAATCTTTCAACACCACCTGCAACTGTTAGCAGCACTCCGCAGGATTTTGTAGTAAGTTATGATTCAGCTACAGGACTTGAGATAACTATGACAGATGCAAACGGTAAAACCTATGTTGGAAATGTAAGTCCTGAACAGTTAAAATCAGCCGGCTCAGTAGTTATGTACGCACAGGGTGGAACTTCAGACGATTCGTTTGTAATTTCATATCCGTCAATTACTACTTTAAAGTCAACTCTTCCTGATATCAAAACTAAGAACGGCGGAACAGTTAGTTTGATTGATGATCCAACTGCGAACAATCCATTAACTACTCTTACTAATGCTAATAAATTTGTATTCACTTTTTCCGGTGCTGTAAACATGAACCAGAGCGAACCTTCACGTAACCTCGGTCTTGGTCAGAGTTCGTTCAAACTTTCAGGCGGTACAGAAGGTGGCGAACAGACAGTAGCAAACCTTACAAGCATTTCAATCAATGATGACGGATGTCTCGTGGGTACTCACGAAATTTACGGTGTTGTTGAACTTGGACGTATTGACCTTGCTACATTTGCTAATCCGGCTGGTCTTGCAAAGGTAGGTAATACATACTTTGAAACAACACTTAACTCAGGTGATCCGATTGTTGTAAATGCTGGTACTGAAGGCACAGGACAGCTTATGGCTTCAACACTCGAAGCATCAAACGTTGACCTTTCAAATGAATTTTCAGATATGATTATGACACAGAGAGGATTCCAGGCTTCATCACGTGTTATTACAGTATCTGATACAATGCTCGAGGAACTTATTAACCTCAAGAGATAATCCGGATATTAAATAATCTAGAGAGGCGGTTATTCGCATGACCGCTTCTCTGTTATTTATTAAATTTATAAAAAAGGGTGTCAGAATATTATGATAACACTAACAAAACTTAACGGAACAAAATTTGTATTAAACTGTGATCTTATTGAAACGATACAGGAGAACCCTGATACAACTATAAGACTTTCAAACGGTAATGTCTATATAGTAAAGGAACCTTCTGATATGGTTATTGATCTTACAACTGAATTTCGCCGGGGGATATTATCAGGTATTCTGAACGTGGAAAAATAGGAGGACAATCTTTATGGATATATTGTCGCTTATTGGATTTCTCCTTGCGATTGTTCTGATTGTAATAAGTATTGCAACCGGAAAAAATCCCGAAACAGGCGATGTTCAAATTGTGATGGAACAGCTTAAGGGATTTATTGATCCCGGATCTATTGCGATAGTTATTGGTGGTACAGTAGGTGCAATGCTCATATCATATCCGGGTAATTTCTTCAAAAAAATCCCAAAACATCTCAAGATAGTATTCTTCCCGACAAAGTATAATCCTACTGAATATATCGAACAGATTACTGAATTTGCAAAGGAAGCACGTATTAACGGACTTCTTGCACTTGAAGAAAAGATGAATGACATTCAGGATCCGTTTATGAAAAATGCACTGATGCTTGTTGTTGACTCAGTTGAACCTGAAAAGGTAAAAGTTCTTCTTGGGAATGAACTTGATTATCTTGAAGACAGACATTCGCAGTGTCAGGGGTTTTACATGAAGATGGCGGAGTTTGCTCCTGCTTTTGGTATGGCAGGTACTCTTATCGGTCTTATTAATCTTCTGGCAAATATGTCAGACGCTGACGCGCTTGCTTCAAATATGGCGGTTGCACTCGTTACCACTTTCTATGGTGTACTTGTAGCGAATCTTATAGGTAAGCCAATTGCCAACAAGCTGAAGAAACGTCATGAGGAAGAAATGCTCTGCAAGGTAATAATAAGTGAGGGTGTTCAGTCCATACAGGACGGTGATAATCCGCAGTTTATTGAGGAAAAGCTTATGAGACTTCTTCCGACATCATTAAGTTCACCTGATGCAAAAGGCGGAAAAAAAGATAAGTAAGATTTATTCAGGTAACAGGGGGTGTTATTATGGCGCGAAAACAGCAGGAAGAAGAAAGCGGCGGAAGCTGGATGGATACCTATGGAGACATGGTAACACTGCTCCTGACGTTTTTTGTAATGCTTTACAGTATGTCAACTATTGTGGATGAAAAATGGACTGCACTTGTTTCAGCATTTAAAATTGACGGCGATGAAAAAGTCGATGTAGTTGTTTTTGAAGAAAGCGACCTGAATGGTGAAAAAGGCGGTGACGGAGTTTTTATCGGAAAAGTTGAAGATGAAAACCCACAGGATGGTACAATTTACAATTCTGCAATTGACGAATTATATGAAAAAATCATGACATACATAGATGAACATGAACTCAGTAATAGTGTTCTTGTTCAGCAGTCATCTGAATCTGAAGCTGGTGCTGAGACAGAAGAAGATAAAAACAGCAGTAGTGAAAAACCAATGGATGGTTCAACAGATGAATCAGATTCGGAAAATGCAAAAAATATTTTTATTCAGTTTAAAGACAATGTCATTTTTGAACCGGACAGATCAGAGATAAAACCTGAAAGTGAACAGCTTCTTCAGTTTTTCGGTGAGTGCCTTTCAAGTGTTCAGGATGATGTTTCACTAATTATGATTAAGGGACATACAGCCAAAAGTCCGACATCAACTGTCGATTCAAGACTTCTTTCATCGGAACGTGCCGGAAATATTTCCAACTTTTTAGAACACAGATCCGGTATATCCTCCGATCTTTTGCTGCCTATGGGACTTGGAAACAATTTTCCTATAGCAGATAATGATACAGAAGAAGGAAGGGCTCAAAACAGACGTGTTGAGATAGCTATAATAAACAAGAACAGTGAACTTGCAAGAAATTCAGATTTTCTTAAGGCTATGGGTGCAACTTTTGACACATCTTCAAAAAAATCAGGGGATAACGCAGAATAATTAATCTTCTCAAAAAAACTGATCAGAGGGAGATGTTAAAAATGAAAACCAGATGTATAAATGTTAAGGAAGTGAGTTTTCCTGATTTTTCTGCTAATGAGAAGGATATTGGTGAAACAACAGTTGATTATACTAATCTGCTTATGAATGTTCCGCTTAATGTAAGAGTAGAGATAGGAAAAACAAAAATGCCTATGAGAGAAGTTTTAAAACTTGCTCAGGGTTCAATAATAAAGCTTGAAAAACAAGCTGGTGCACCGGTTGATATAATCGCTAATGATCAAACTGTTGCAAGAGGGGATGTAATTGTTATAGAAGACAATTTCGGAGTAAGAATTACTGAGATAATTACATCCAGGAAATTTATGCAGGATATAAATGCTGCAGAAGAAAAACCTGAAAAAAATGAAACTGTTCCGGGAAGCAGTCCGGAAACAGGATTGACAGGAAATACAGAGGAAGGCGAATAATCCTTAACTGGAGGCGGTTTATTGAATAATTCAGCTGCAGGCAGGATATTTACAGTACTGTTCACATTAATTATTTTTGTAGTAATACTGTATCTTGCCTATCTGACAACAAAGTATATAGGGAAGAAATATTCCGTTAATGGCGGAATGAACGGGAAAAACATGAGGATTCTTGACAGTATGAGAATAAGTCAGGATAAGCTGCTCATGATAGTTAAGGCCGGGGACAAGACAATACTTATTGGTGTCAGCAAAGATCATATGGAATATATTTGTGATATTGATGAATCAGAACTTCAGTTGCCAGAATCCGGTGCTGTATATACGGCATCGGAGCCTTCTGATTTTATACAGTCATTTAAGTCTGTTTTAAGTGAGAAAATTAATAATTACAAGTCAAAGGAGAACAAAGATGAAAAAAAATAATGTTCTCTTAAGGAAAAATCTACTGAAGTTCGGCATGGGTTTTATACTGAGCTTAGTTGTTGTGATATTGTTAACCGGATTTATTGGAGAAAGCGTATCAGCTGAATCCTCAATAAAGATTGATCTTAATTCAGGCGAGGCTGATAGTGGGTCCAGCACGCTTGATTTGTTGTTTTTACTGGCTTTTATTGCACTGATACCTACTTTTCTTATGATGCTTACATGCTTTACGAGAATAGTAATATCAATTTCGTTTCTCAGGAATGCAATGGGTGTAGCTAATTCACCTCCGAATCAGGTAATAACCGGGCTATCCATATTCTTAACTATTTTTATTATGTTTCCGGTTTTTTCACAGATAAAAACTGAAGCATATGATCCTTACAAAGCAGGGACAATGACATTTGAAGAGGCTATAGGTGAAGGACAGAAACCGCTGAAAGTGTTCATGTTAAAGCAGGTTTATGAAGAGGATCTTAATATGTTTGTTACACTTGCTGACAGCAATGGGATTATTGAAAAGGAAAACTATGATTCACAGGAAAAACTGACTGAACTAAGTCTTTTTGTTATTGCTCCGTCATACATAACAAGTGAGTTAAAAAGAGCATTCCTTATCGGATTTCTGCTTTATATACCATTTCTGATAATTGATCTTGTTGTTTCAAGTACTCTTATGGCGATGGGTATGGTGATGCTTCCGCCGGCTATGATTTCAATGCCGTTTAAGCTGATGCTTTTCATAGTAGCAGACGGATGGAATCTGCTTATAGAATCTCTTATCGTAAGTTTCAATTAGGTATGAGGTGATTTGAAAATGACACAGGCAGATATACTTGATCTCTTTATGAATGCTATGTATGTTGCGTTTAAACTTGCAGCCCCTGTTCTTATAGCAAGTATTATTATAGGTCTGATAGTTGCGATATTTCAGGCGGCAACGCAGATACATGAACAGACGCTGACATTTGTACCTAAGGTTCTGGTGATTGCACTTATGCTTCTGATACTGGGAGCATGGATGATAAACATAATCTCAGAATTTTTCGGTATGATATTTGAGAAAATAGCTGGAATGTAGGTGCTTTTGTGACGGAACTTAATATAGTCATAGATAATATCTATATGTATGTGCTGGTTTTTATAAGACTGGCGGCGATGATTGCGTTTAATCCAATTTTAACAAGAAATAATATTCCGGGCGGGGTCAGGACGGGAATAATCTTTTTCTCGACAATTATTCTGACACCGTCTGTTCCTATACCTGCAGGTTTTGAAAACAATACATTTGATTTGGTTTTCTGTATTGTGCGTGAAATTGCGGCAGGATGGGTTTTAGGCTATATTTTTAATATTTTTTTCTATATGCTTGTCTTTGCCGGAGATATCCTTGATATGCAGTTTGGTCTCTCAATGGCAAAAGTAATGGATCCGGGAACCAATGTTCAGTCAGCATTCACAGGAAATCTTATTAACCTTGTTTATATGGCTTATTTTTTTGTTACAGACAGTCATCTTGTTCTTATCAAAATGGCAGTTCATTCATATGAAATGATACCGGCGGGTGCTCCGGAGATAAATCTTTATGGAGCTGCTTCATTCGGTATCAGTATGTTTACTTCAGTTTTCAATCTTGCAGTCAGACTGGTTTTCCCGTTTGTAGCAGCAGAGTTTATTCTGGAGATAGGAATGGGTATTCTTATGAAACTTATTCCTCAGATTCATATTTTCGTAATAAATATGCAGTTTAAGATTCTTCTTGCAATAATTATGCTGTTTATACTTGCAAAACCAATAACTGTATTTTTGGAAAATTATATTCTGATAATGTTTGATTATGTGAATGATGCACTCTATGCGCTTGTTTCATAGAAATAAAAAACGGTACATAAGGGGGGAGAATTTTGGCAGATACAGGAGATAAAACCGAACAACCTACCGGGAAAAAGCTTGAAGACGCCCGAAAAGAAGGTAATGTACCCCAAAGTAAAGAAGTAACAATAGCTATAACTCTTGTTGCTTCTTTCTATGTTTTTAAGCTGTTTTATCCGCTTATTAAATCCCAGATGCTTGATGTTATAAAAGATCAGCTCCAGATGGTTGGTTATACTCAGACCCTTGATATTTCCGATCTACAGGATGTATTTATAAAATGTCTGTTAAAATATGCGATAGCGACTATTCCACTACTCCTTGTTGTTGGATTTGCAGCAATAGTAATTTCTATGGCACAGACCAAACTTCTTGTTAATTTTAAATCTTTAAAGCCAAAATTTGATAGAATGAATCCGATACAAGGGATAAAAAAACTATTTTCTCTTAAAGGATTTATAGAAGTTTTAAAATCCCTATTGAAAATTTTTTTACTTATGTATATAATATATATATGTATAAGTAAAAAACTTGACATGCTGCCTAAATTAATTGACAGTACGATTGATGAAGTTGCACTATTTACAGGAAACGTAATTTTTGATATAATAAATAAAGTAGTAATTGCATTTGCTGCAATTGCGGTAGCTGATTATATATACCAGCGTTTTCAGTACATAAAAAATCTTCGTATGACAAAACAGGAAGTCAAGGAAGAATACAAAAACATAGAGGGTGACCCTCAGATAAAGGGAAAGATAAAACAGAAACAGCAGGAAATGTCCAGAGCACGTATGATGCAGGAGGTTCCGACTGCTGATGTTGTAATCAAAAACCCTACTCACTTCGCAGTTGCACTAAAGTACGATCACATTAATCAGGGTGCCCCTGTTGTTGTCGCAAAGGGACAGGATCATGTTGCATTAAAAATAATTGATATTGCAGAGAAAAATGACGTAGCAGTTGTGGAAAACATTCCGCTGGCAAGAGCCTTGTATGCAGCAGTTGAGATAGGCTCTGAGATCCCTGCAGAATTTTATAATCCTGTCGCCGAAATTCTCGCACATATCTACAGTCTGAATAAAAAGGATTTGACTTGATTTGAAAAGTATAGCAAAATATTTAAACAACATAGTCGCAGCATTCGTTGTTCTGATAGTATTTTTACTTATCATTCCGCTTCCGACTCCGATACTCGACTTTCTGTTCATATTTCAGATTGGATTGTCACTTGTTATTCTCATGATGTCCATGTATGTTAAGGAACCTCTTGAGTTTTCAATATTTCCGACACTCCTTCTTATCACTACGATGTTCAGACTGGGTCTGAATATTTCATCAACACGTTCCATACTCACAAACGCCGGATATGCCGGTGAGGTAGTTAAAGTGTTCGGCCAGTTTGTAATCAGGGGAGACGTTGTTGTAGGTCTTGTAATATTTCTTATCATAGTACTCGTTCAGTTTCTTGTAATTACAAAAGGTTCAGAACGAGTTGCTGAAGTATCGGCACGTTTTACACTTGACGCTATGCCAGGTAAACAGATGGCAATAGACGCAGATCTTAATTCCGGTGCAATTACTGATGAAGAGGCCAAGATCAGACGTGCAAAGATAGCTCGTGAGTCTGCGTTCTACGGAGCAATGGACGGTGCTTCCAAGTTCGTTAAAGGTGACTCTGTTATGTCACTTGTTGTTACAGCCATAAACCTTATTGGCGGCATAGTAATAGGTCTTATAACGGGTGTGGGAGATTTCAATACTGTTGTAAGTACATATTCGGTTGCTACTGTTGGTGATGGACTTATGTCACAAGTTCCTGCACTTCTCATATCTGTTTCATCCGGTATGATAGTTACACGTTCATCTGCTGAAGATGATCTTAATACTGATTTTAAAAATACTTTTCTTTCACAGCCAAGAGTACTGATAATATCAGGTATCGCACTCCTGTTTCTTATTTTTATTGGGTTCCCGCCAGTACAACTGATACTTCTCTCGTCTATGCTTATAGGATGCGGAATTCTTCTGATAAGAAAACCTAAAAAGCAGCATGCAGGAGATATACAAGATGCAGATGAAAATATGTCGTCAGAGGAGATAGTAAGCGAAGCCGCTTACTACAGAAACATTGACAATCTTTACGGTCTTCTTAACGTGGAACTCCTCAGAATAGAATTCGGATACAGCCTTATTCCGCTTGTTGACGAAGCCAGCGGTGGTAATTTCCTTGACCGTGTAGTAATGTTCAGAAAGCAGTATGCTATGGAAATGGGTATGATTATTCCCCCTGTTCAGCTTAAGGACAGCAGTCGTATTAATCCTAACCAGTATTCCATATGTATAAAGGGAGAAGAAGTCGCTAAGGGTGATATTCTTATTGATCACTATCTTGGCCTGGCACCTTCTGAGAGTGAGGACGTTATAGACGGAATAGAAACTATTGAGCCGGCATTCGGAATAAAGGCAAAGTGGATAAGTGAAGAGCAGAAGGTTAAGGCTGAACTTCTTGGATATACGCTTATAGATCCGGTATCGGTTATAATAACACATCTGTCTGAAGTAATAAAAACTCATGCATATGAGATACTTAACAGAGAAGAAATAAACAATATGCTTGAAAATCTGAAAAAGAACAATCCTTCAATAGTAAATGATACAGTTCCTTCTGTTATATCAGTTGGTGAACTTCAGAAAGTGCTTAGTCGTCTGCTTCAGGAAGATGTTCCGATAAAAGACCTTGAAACTATTCTTGAGACGCTTGGTGACTACGGACAGAAGATTAAGGATACTGATATGCTCACAGAATATGTAAGACAAGCTCTTAAGAGAACTATCTCACGCAAGTTCACAGAGGCTAATCAGATGAAGGTTATCAGTCTTGATCCAAGCGTTGAAAACATGATTATGGGTGCTGTTAAGAAACTTGATAACGGCTCATATCTTGCACTTGATCAGCAGAGTATTCAGAGGATAATAACTGCTACAACTGATCAGGTTGACAGGATTAAGGATCTTGTACAGACACCTGTTATTCTCACTTCTCCTATAGTGAGAGTGTATTTTAAAAAGCTTATTGACCAGTTCTATCCAAACATAGTCGTTCTGTCGTTTAGTGAGATTGATACACAGGTTCAGATACAGGCACTTGGAAATATAGCTGTTTAAAAATCTTTTACTGAAAGGCGGTGATTATCCTTGAATAATATTTCACAGAAGGAAGAAAAGCTTTCTGAAGAAGCAGCTGCTGCACTTATGTCGCAGTACAGACAGTCAGGTGATGTCAGATTAAGAAATAATCTTGTTATGAATTACAGTTACATAGCACGTACAGCTGCAATGCAACTTAGGGGTCTTGCTGCCGGATATGCGCAGATTGAAGACATGGTTAATCAGGGAATAATCACTCTGATTGACTGCATAGAAAAATTTGACGGTTCGAAGGGTATGAAGTTTGAGTCATACGCTTTTATGAGAGTACGCGGAGGGATAATAGATCTTGTCAGGAAACAGGACTGGATTCCCCGCAGAGTAAGAACTGCAGCAAAAGAAATATCAAATGCGCGTTCAGAGTTATGTTCTGAATTAAAAAGAGAACCAACTGAAGATGAAATAGCCCAATATCTTGGTATCTCAGTTGAAAAACTCAGACAGTATAATAATGAAGTTGCCGGATCAGTGACATTTTCATTTGAAGAGCTGATTCAAAATGTAAATCAGATGGGTACGCTTCTGGATTCAGCAACAAGTGATTATACGACGCCGGAAAAACAGCTTTTAAAAAGTGAACTTCGTGATAAATTAAAAACAGCGATTGAATCACTCAACGAAAGGGAACGGCTGGTTGTTACTTTATATTATTTTGAAAATCTGAATCTTAGTGAGATATCGCAGGTGCTTGAAGTAAGTGTACAGCGTGTGTCACAGATAAGTTCAAAGGCCATTTCAAAAATCAAGTCAGTCATGGAGGAATATCTAAAATAAAAAGAGGGGGATTTTACTCATGTTATCAGGATTTTATACTGCCGGGTCAGGCATTTTGAATCAGCAGAGAAATGTTAATGTGATAGGCAACAATATATCGAACAGTCAGACAGCCGGATACAAGGCGCAGAGAATGGTTCAGAGTACATATGAACATAATTTTCTTACAAGACTTGAGGACGGCATATACCACAAGATTGGCGAGGGTGATCCTGCGGTATACACAGATGTTGTTGAGACAATTACGGATGAGAGTTATCTTAGGGAAACAGAAAATCCATACGATATGGCTCTTGTAGGAGAGGGATATTTTAATATCGCAGGAAATAACGGCACATATCTTACCCGTAACGGAAATTTTAATATAGATGCAGAAGGATATCTCGTTCTTGAAGGGATAGGAAGGGTGCAGGGAAGAAACGGCAGTCTCCTTGTAAAAGGAGCTGATTATTCCATTACTCCGCATGGACTTGTCTATAATTCCGAAGGGGTTTATGTTGACAGACTGCTTATTTCCAAACCGGCTGACGGAACACAGGTAAAGAAGATTGATAACGGTATGTTTACAGCAGAACAGACAGATATCGTTGATGTTACAACTGTATATCAGAATCATCTGGAGCAGTCCAATGTCGATATGAATGAAGAGTACACAGGTCTCATTGAGGCACAGAGGGCATTACAGGCATGTGCTTCAGCTCTTAAGATGGTTGATAATATTAATGCAAAAGCGGCAACTATATCAAGCATAAGCTGAAAAATATTCTGGGGGAAAAGATTATGAATAAAGCATTTTACACAGGTGCATCTGGTTTAAGAGCATACCAGACAGGCATTGATATAATTGGTCACAATATCAGCAATTCACAGACAACAGGTTTCAAGGCAACAAAACCAGAGTTTCGTGAACTCATTAACAGCAACATGGACGTAAATAAAAACCGCGAACTTGCTGATAATGAGAAAATCAAAGAAGGCAACGGAGTAAGAATGTGGCATGATGATTTGAATTTTACACAGGGAAATTTTAATGCTACAGATTATCCGCTTGATTTCCTTATTGCCGGTGATGGCTTTTTTGCGCTTAGAAATGATGACGGAACAATTGAATACACAAGAAACGGTTCATTTGACGTTAGTATCGAAGGAGAAAATGCTGCATTTCTGGTTAATGCAGACGGCAAATATGTTCTTGATCAGTTAAATCAGCCTATACAGCTTGATTATATTCCTGAAACAAGAAGTATAGATGTTGAGAAGGTAAAGCCGAGACTGGGTGTGTTTTCGTTTACTAACCCAAACGGACTTACAAGAACAGACGGCGGAAGTTTCCTTGTGAGCAACAATTCAGGTGCTCCCGAAAATGCTGATCCAGGGAAATACACACTCTATCAGGGATCACTAGAAAGCTCAAATGTGCAGCTTTCACAGGAAATGACAAATCTTATTATTGCACAGAGATCCTATCAGTTTGCTACCAAAGTAGTAACTACATCCGACGAGATAGAACAGCTGGTTAATTCATTAAGAGGATAATTTTCAATGGCAAATATCGAAAAATTCGCCACTCCTATTACCAACAGAAATATAGTTAAGCCAATATCGGAGCATAAGACTGCCGAAGGTGAAAAAGTTGATTTTCAGGATACCAGTAAAGTTAAACAGACTCTGGCAGAATCCGAACTGTTAAAGCAGCATACCGGTGACATAGAAAATCAAAGAGGTCCGGCTGTTTTCATGAATCTTCTTACAGATCCTCAGGTTACTGTAGGATTTATGAGAAATATTTATCTTATGATGGATATTGTTTCGCTGCTTTCGATGCAGAACGGATCCTTAACTGAAGAAATGCAGCAGCTGTTTTCGGAACTTAATCTTTTTCCTGAAGAGATTGCTGATGAAATGATTAATCAGGAAAATTCTTCTACGGCATTCAAGGGGGAATTATTCGATTTTCTCAGAGATGTGCTGGCAGAAAATAAAAACCCTGATTTTAAGAAGGCTGTTATATCTGTTCTAAAATCAGTAAACTGCGAAAAGAGTAAAGCGGATATATTAAGAGCACTTTCTGCAAGTTTTAATTATATGTCTGCTCAGATGAAGCCAAATAAAGAACTGTCAGCAGTTTTGCACTCGATATCAGAAAGATTTTCTTCTGAAGATGCTATGGAGAATTTTCAGAATATAAGAGATGATGCGCTTTCTGTCCTGACGGATATAGAAAGAAGCATACTTTATAACACGCAGAATTCAAGACTTATATCTATGATAAGATATAATCTTTCGAGGTATAATACTGATTCGGATTTTCTGACATCGTCTGTAAATTATCTTATGACAATGCTTAAAGAGGAGGACAAATCAGAATTTCTTCAGCTTTTGTATGATCACCTTGCATATTATGAAAACAGAAGTCATTCTGAGATTCTTTCTGATTCAAAAGTAATGAATACAATTACTGATATCCTGAAACTTCAGAGTGAGAGTGAAGAAATAAAATCACTTGACTCTGATAGCGTGGAGTCTATCATACACAGCATGCTTTCATCACCAAGCAATTTTACTCCTCTCCTTCATTTTATTATACCGGTAGAATATGAAGATGTTGTTTCGTTTGCTGAGATGTGGATTGATCCTGATGAAGGAAATCATGGTTCATCAGAATCAAATGATGAGCGATTAATTCATATGCTTATTGTTTTTGATATGGACAATCTCGGAAGAATGGAGACGGAACTTCATGTCCGAAATAAAGAAATAACCCTTTCACTGTATTGTTCAGAAGAAGTGAGACCGGTTATCGAATCGATATCAAAAGACTTAAGGAAATGTGCGGATTTTTCAGACTATAAAATATCATCTGTTAATATTAAGCAGATAAAACAGCCACGTTCACTCGTAGATGTATTTGATGGATTATCAGTAAAGAGGTCTGGTATAAATGTCAAAATCTAAAAAAAATAAAGCAGTAGCTTTAAAGTATAATACAGATAAGGATCTTGCTCCGGTAATTATTGCGTCCGGATATGGTGAGATTGCAAACAAAATAATAGAGATTGCTGAAACAAACGGAATCCCGGTATATCGTGATGACAGTGCAGCTTCTCTGATGTGCATGCTTGAAGTTGGAAGTACGATCCCGCCTGACCTTTACGAAGTAGTGGCAGCTATATATACGAGACTTCTTAAAGCTGCAAATGAAATGAAATAGAAATGATAGTATTTCCGGGGGGGATAATATATGACTGGAACGGTTATTCCACTTGAATATGTAGGTTCTGTATGTGAAATAAAAACATCGGAAAATACATTTATTACAACAGGTAAAATTTCTGCTGTTGCTGCTGACAAGATTAAAATTTCAGTTAAGAGCAAGGCGTTAAAATCAGTCCCATACGGATATCGTGTTAAGATGAACATTTTTAATTCAAAAATGGGATTCAGGGTAATAGAAGGTAAGGTATATACATCCGGTTTCGGCTCAGTAAGTATAACGGACGTTTACAGTATTATTGAAAAAGAAAGAAGAAAAAGCTTCAGAGTTGATATGAATATGGCGTCAAAGGCTTTTTTTGACAATACCTATACCGGCCGGTATTCAAGTACAGAGATAATAATAAAAAATATGAGTCTCAACGGTATAAAATTCACCAGCAGACATCATTTTGATATGGGTACTGTTCTTAATTTCGGGATACAGCTTAACAAAAGAAAAAGTATGGATCTTGAGTGTACAATAATCAGAAGAGGCGCTGAAGGAACAGGCGGGCAGATGAGTTATATAGGAAAAATTATAAACAGCAGCGAAAACGAAGATGCCGTATGTTCATTTTTACTTCAGAAACAGGGAGAAATGCTTAATAATTCGAAATAATAAAAAAACGGCAGTAAAGTTTATCGTTATGGTAGATTTTGCTGCTGGTTGTATTTGTGGAGGGTAGTTGCGCTATAATTTAACTGTGAAATCAAGGGAAATGATATTTTGATAAAAAATTTGTTTTCAGACATACTGGAGATGAACTAATAAGTAATGATTAGAATTGCTGTCATTGACGATGACAAAATTATAGGATATGAATTTGAAAAATATCTAAAATCAAGCTGTGACAAACTGCAGATAAAATTGGACATTGATATATACTACACCGGAGAAAGGTTCTGTGACGCATTAAAAAGTGGTGAAACATATCATCTGATATTTCTTGATATTGAACTTTATTCTTTGAATGGTGTATATATTGGAAAATATATACGTGAAGAAATGAGAAACAATCAAATGCAAATTATATTTGTATCTGCCAAACAGGATTATGCTATGCAGCTTTTTCAAATAAGACCTATGGACTTTATCATAAAACCAGTTTCGGAAGAAACTATTTTCAACTGTGTAAAAAAATATTCGACCTTATTTTCCTGTAAAGACTATTTTCAGTTTAAAACCGGAAAACTTAATCATCAAATATCTTATGATTCAATAATTTTTTTTGAAAGTAAAAACAGAATAGTAAAGATACATACAACTAATGATATTATGGAGTGTTATGCCAAGCTTTCTGATATAGAATTAAATCTTCCTGATTTTTTTAAACGCATACATAATTCGTTTATTGTTAATCAAAATTATATCATACAGCACAGCATAAACGAAGTTGTGATGGTTGATAAAACTATACTTTCTATAAGTCGTCATTATAAGAAGCAATTTAATGAATACATGATGCACCTTAATTGTAAAGGCGGAGAGGATTTTTTTTATGAGTAAATCACTTGCAGATAATATCATTTATGTAATAACAAATATCTTTAGGATATACTGCTTTTACAGATTTGCTTGTTTTTGGTTTAAAAAGAAAGAAGATTACTCTCGCTTTGCGGAATATCTGGCTTATATTGGATATTTTACTGTAAACACAGTATGTCATATAATATTTCATTATCCTCCAATAAATATGATCACCAATATTCTGCCGTTTTTTCTTATAACATATCTCTATTATTCCAAGAATTACATTAGAATTCTTACAACATTAATGATATATGCTGTATGCATGATAATTGATGGAATAGTATATGCATTCGCTAAACTTATCAATATTGACTCAATAGTAATAACTTCCGGGATAGCTTCTACTATTATGCTTCTCTGCGTAGAACTATTGATTGAAAGATTTGTTCAGTACAGAAAACATCAGAAAATAACATTTAAATATATTTTAACTATTATTATTGTT
>JAEDJV010000182.1 GCA_016296165.1 Oscillospiraceae bacterium
AAGAAGGGTGCTGCATACTACTCTGATGACTGGGGTAAGACATGGACTCAGTGCGGTGGCATAAATGCTAACTACGGAACATATACACTCGTAGACCTTGAAGATCCTAAGATGGTTTACGCATGGGGTGCTACATATAATGAATACTGGTCATCAGTAAAGGATAAAAAGGAACCTACACTTGAAGAAGCACATTATTCATTCTACGTAAGCAATGACTACGGTTCAACATTTAAGGAAACTCAGGTTTGTATGTATGGCTGGGACCTTACATGGATGTATGAACATACATGCGATCCTGCATATATCGGCAAAGGTACTGTTGCGGTTGCAGCAAGTAACTACGGTATTTATATTTTCTCTGAAAACGGAACAAAGATGGAACACCTTGACAGCATGGGATATGCAAAATGTATAGGATATGGTGCACCTGAAAAGGCAGGCGGTCCTAATACTCTCTTCGTATTCGGAAGACCTACTGAAAATGATCCTGAAGGTATTTACCGTTCAACTGATGCCGGAAAGTCATGGGTATGTATCAATACTGATCATCTCTTCGGCGGTACAGGTAACGGAAACTACATCTGTGGTGATATGAACGAATTTGGTACAATGTATATGTCAACAGTAGGCTGCGGTATTGTAGTCGGAAAGCTTTCTAATGGAACAGTTAAGCCACCTGCAGAAACAACAACTACTACAAAGCCTGTTGTTACAACAAAGGAACCTGATGTTACTACAACTAAGCCGGTTACAACAACACCAGCAGTTACAACTACAACAGCCAGTAACAGCGGAAATGAGTTTCTTCTCGGTGATGTTAATGGTGATGAAAGCGTTGATTTATCTGATCTTTCGACTATTTCGCTCCATATTTTAAATGAACAGCTCCTCACCGGCAATAACCTCAAAGCTGCAGACGTAAACAAAGACGGAGAAGTAGATGTAATGGATCTTGCTCGTCTCAAACAGTATGTATCACATGCGATTAAGAATTTATAATAAAAAATTAGATAAAAAAATAAACCGGATTTTTTAATCCGGTTTATTTTTTATCTAATTATATTCACATGTTATATTACTATTACCATAAATACAGAAACAATCAGAAAAGCTTCCATCAGCGTTTAGATTTCCGGCAGTCATGCTTTTGTCTTCAGGTGAATATTTTAAAAATACAGCTGGATGTGAGAAATCTATAGTTTCTATTTTATTTGTAAAATTTATATCAGCTGAAGTGTAAATGGCTGCAAAACTTTTTGTTATATCCATACTGTTATGTATTCCGGTGTAGTCAGGAATATAGACTGTTGTTCCGTCTTCAAGATTATCAAAATAACTGCTGGAAACAGCAGCCGAAAACGCCTTATAGCGTTCGAGATTTTTTCCGAAGTAAACGTTCCATGCGGTATTTCCTGCAGATGAAACAAAGGATATACAGAATACTATGGAGCTTAAAAATATCATGACCGGTTTTGAATTGTTCCTGAATATTGTTTTAAGTACGATGAGAAAAAGCGGAATCATAAAAAAATAGCTGTAAAAGGATGTAACGTAGGAGTAACTGCTGCCTTTTGTCCATTCTGCATATTTTGGAGTGAAGCTGATTATGAGATTAGGAATAATAATACCTGCAATACAGAGCAGAGCACAGGCAAGTTTGTTTTTTGGATTTTTAATCTTTGGGAAGACAAAATAGAAGGTGATTGCGGTAATCAGTGGTACGACGATGTTTCCTATATTAAGTGCACTTCGAAATTCTTCAAAAGTAATATATTTTTTTACGACCATTGCCAGTGCCGGGAGTCCTGGTATCATTCCTGCTGAATATTTTATCATGGTAATAAAGCTTTGCGGAATGTCTCCAAAATAGAGCTTAGCACCTTCATAGTCGGACGGATAGAACTTTCTCCAGCCAAAGTATATCAGAGTATATAAAAAGAGAAGAAGAAAATGAAAATGAGTATCATATATAATCCTTGTACAGTTTCTGAATATATTTCCGTTATTTTTGTACATTGCTATAAAGATGAAAATCAGTATGTAAGCAGCACATGCTTCATAAAGAAAGGATGCGGCAAAAAAAAGCAAGGCACTCTTTATCAATGTAGAAGTTTTGTGTTTACTGTTGTAATATTCTGTGAATGAATTGATAGAAAACAGCATTATTCCAATCGGTATCTGATGTCCGATAATATATGAGACAAGAAGGTTATGCTGGTTTGAAATACATGCAAATGCTATAAACAGAAGACATGAAAGGTATGCCGAATAGCTGTCAGTATTATTTTTTATAAGTTTATAAATGGCCGTCATATCGAATAGTACAGCAGCCATTGAAAATATCCTCACCATTAATACGCTGTTAAACATGTAAGGTATATACAGCAGAAATGTAAGAGGAATATGGCAGATACGTCCGTGTTTTGCGTCATCAAGGGCAGTCTGCCATAAAGTACCCTGCCGGACCTGCATATAGGTAAGGATATCATCATGTACAGTCAGCACACTGTCAGCAGTAGACTTAAAGAAAAACAGAACACAAAGTACAAGAACTGAAGTGAATATGAAAATATTTGTCTTTTTAATTTGTATCACGCCCCGAACTGTTAATATTTTCTATTATAACACACTTAGGGAATTAGTTCAATATACTTATCTTCTTTTATTTCCTTTGATAACCATGCCGATAATCTTTGGACCTGCATGTGATGAAATGGTTGCCCCTATCTTAAGAGTTCTCTCCGGTGGATAACCAAGTGTTTTGGTTATTGCGTCACGGAATTTTTCATATTCATCTCTAAGGCTTCCCTCAAGGAGAACATAAGGTGTCTTAGGAATCATATTCTTCTGTGCGAGATCAATCATTTTTGGAATAATGTTTTTCTCACCGCGAACCTTTTCTGCAACACTTGATTCACCGTCAATTATGGTTATAAGTGGTTTAAGACCGAGAAGTTCACCCATAAATGCAGCACCTGCTGAAACACGTCCTGAACGTTTTACATATTCAAGCGTATATGCCACAAAATGAACTTCACCGCATGAGAGCCAGTCCTCTATATATGCGATTATTTCATCAACGTCACATCCTTTTTTTACTTTTACCGCGGCTTCTATAACCGGATATCCATATACTCCAGTGTAGTTATGTGAGTCGATAATGTGGATGTTAATTTTTCCTTCAGCCTCTGGATTTTGCTTAAAAAATTCATCTCTTGCGGCGAGTGAATTATTATAAGTTGCTGAACCTGTTGAGCATATTGCAGTATAGATTATATCTGTGTAGCCTTCCTTATAGAACTGATTAAAGTATTCAATAAACTGCTCAGACTTAATCTGTGAAGTCTTTGGATAGTCAGAACCGGATGAAAGCATATCATAGAATTCTTCAGTAGAAAAATCAACGCCTTCAGTATATACTTTGCCATTATATGTTACGCTAAACGGTACAACACATATATCCATTTCTTCTGCTGTTTTTTTGTCCACATCAGAGGCTGAGTCTGTCATAATTTTAATTTTACTCATGGTATCACATCATTTCCTTTTTATATTAATATTTTGTAAGGTGTCCTTCTGAACTTAGTTCAGGGTAATTCCACTGCCTTAACACCTCATAGGCAGCTATAGCAACCGAGTTTGAAAGATTAAGGCTTCGAAGGGTGTTTCTCATCGGAATACGGACGCATTTTTCCATATTGTCATGGAGAATTTTTTCATCAATACCGGCGTCTTCTCTTCCAAAAATCAGAAAAACATCGTTATCAGGATAAATTGTTTCTGAATGATTTTTTTTCCCCTTAGTTGTAAAGAAAAAGTAATTTCCCGAAGTCCTTCTGAAAAAATCATCAGTATTTTTGTAGTAAGTTATATCAAGTTTATCCCAGTAATCAAGTCCGGCACGCTTTAACTTGCTGTCGTCAATCTGAAATCCCAGAGGTTCAACGAGATGGAGTGAAGCTCCTGTAACAGCACATGTTCTTGCGATATTTCCGGTATTTTGCGGAATCTGTGGTTCAAAAAGAACTATATTTAGTTTGTACATATTTAAAACCTGCATTTCTGAAAAGATAAATTTAACTGCTCAAAGATTATTATATCATATAATAAATTATAATTCAATCTGAAATATGTAAATATGAATATATATAAAAGCAGAAACTATAAAATAAACTGTATAAGATAAACAAAGTGAGAAAAAAA
>JAEDJV010000002.1 GCA_016296165.1 Oscillospiraceae bacterium
AAAAATATTTCAAAAATTTTGGTGAAAAAGTTGTCAAGTAATATTGACAATTTCACAAAGTATTCGAAAAAAACTTCCCGCTTGATTCCGAAGTAAGATTTCTGGATCCAAACAGCGAGGATGACGAAAACACAGTACTTGAAAAGGATATCTACTTCGAAATCTGTGGAGAAAGATTTCAGATTGAGGCACAGTCCTACTGGGATGATATGATATTCCGGCTTTTTGAATACGCCGTTAGTAATCCGGAAGACGGATATGAGAAAACTGATGCCGACCACGCCGTTTATCGAATGCCTAAGCAGGCTGTAGTATTCCTCAAGGGGAAAAATAAAAAACGCAATAAACTGTACATAAAACTTATTCTCCCCGATGATCAGGAGGTGGAATACTCTGTGAACGCAGTACGGGCTCTTGGTTACACTCCGAAAGAACTTGTGGAAAATGACCTCGAAATTCTTCTTCCGTTTCAGATTATCAGGATGTATAATAAAGTGAATGACTACAATGGTTACACAGATGAAAAGAAGAATATATTTCTGAGTGATTTTAGAAATATGTGTGCTGATATTCGCAACACCATGGATTCATTGCTGACAGATGAAAGAATCACAAATGATGAGTATCATGAAATGCTTAATATTACCTGCTCTCTGGAAGAGCGTATTTACAATAATATTGATGATATTAGCAAAAAAGGAGTTGATTCTATGTTAAACGAAAAAGTTATGCTCAGGGATGACAGGATTAGAGCTGAGGCTGAAGAAAGAAGAAACAAAGAACTTGCTGAGATGATGATCAACGACCAGAAACCTATTGACGAAATCGAAAAATATACAGGTCTGAATGTCGCTGCATTAAAATCCATAGCTCAGTCCCTCGGAAAGACCCTGGTCATTTGATCACCTTTGAATTAAGGTATGGTTTGGATTTTATATACTTAACAGAACACATCCCACCGTTTTAGCGTTATTGCTGTCTGGTGGGATGTTTTTGCATATATGATTTAAATAATTAAAAATACTATCCATGCAAACGGAATGGATATCGGAATTTATACATCTGATTTTGAAAATGAATTTATATCACTTACTGATATCGCCAGATATAAAAGCGATGAACCTAAAGATGTAATAAAAAACTGGATGAGAAGCAAGGATACTCTGGAATTTCTGGGACTATGGGAAAAATTACATAACCCTAATTTTAAAGGGGTCGAATTCTACGCCTTTAAAAATCAGGCAGGATCAAATTCATTTACAATGTCTCCGCAGAAATGGATTGAATCAACAGTTGCAATTGGTATAGTAGGCAAATCTGGACGATATGGCGGAACCTACGCACATTCTGATATAGCTTTTGAATTTGCTTCATGGATATCATCTGAATTCAAGCTGTACATAATTAACGATTACAAGCGTCTTAAAACTGAGGAAAACAGCAGACCCTCCCTTAACTGGAATCTGAACAGAGAAATTTCAGAACTGAATTACAGAGTTCATACGGATGCAGTAAAAGCTTATCTTATTCCTCCGGAACTTACTCCAGCTCAGGTATCTTTTGCTTATGCCAGTGAAGCCGATCTCCTAAATACAGTTTTATTTGGAAAGACATCAAGAGAATGGCGTGAAGAAAATCCTTATGCTAAAGGAAATATCAGAGACAACGTAACGAGCTATCAGCTTCTGGTTCTTTCAAACATGGAAAGCTATAACGCTGTCCTTATAAATCAGGGAAAATCACAGAAAGAACGAATGAAGCTTCTTCACGAACTTGCTGTTCAGCAAATGTCTACATTAAGCAAAATCGAACTCAGTAATCTTCCCGGAATAGAACAGAAAAGTGATACTTAATTGATACTCAACTGATACTCGTTTGATACTGACATGCGACTTACGGCATGATACAATAAGTATGCTAGCAGATTATATGCTCTGCATACGAATAAATTAAATATTATAATTGAAGCCTTGGTACCATTAATGTAGTATCAGGGCTTTTTTATGCCCGAAAACATCTGTCGGCAAATACAAAGCAGCAATGAGGACTTGCGGATTTTATCCGCAGGTCCTTTTTTTCTGCCCTAAAACAGGAGCTGACAGATGAAAAGGTATTACAGCGGATTTCGTGTGTCCGAGCTGCTTGAACTGAAACGTGAGAATGTCAACATTGAGGAGCATTGTTTCAAAGTGGTGGAGAGCAAGACCGAAAGCGGTATCCGTGTTGTACCGATACACGACAGAACATACCCATTCTTCAAGAAATGGTATGAGGACGGGAACGAGTATCTGCTCCATACTCCCGACGGCAAGCAGTTCATCTACCGCAACTACTACGATTCCTACCGGACACCTGTTATGGAGCTGATCGGCTGCTCACACAAGCTCCACGATACCCGTCATACGTGTATCTCGATGATGACCGAGAAAGAGGCATCGCCTACGCTGATAAAGAAGATCGTCGATCATTCAGGCGCTATGTCATTAACCGAGAAGGTTTATACGCACGTTAATGTGCAGGAGATGTTGGAGGCTATTAATAAGATATAGGTATAAAGAAACCGCTGAGGGATAATCTCTCAGCGGTTTTGCTATGTATTCAATTGTCTTCGTATTGGTCATCAATTTCTTTAATGCTTTTTAAAAGCCTATATACGGTTGTACCTAAATCAGTAGGGTAATTACATTTAGGAGAAGAATCAAGGTTTTCGGCTCTAACAATTGCGTTATTTATAGCTTTTTTATCATATTTTTTGTAGTGAGCTTTATTTATATGCTTATTCTTTTTTAGTGCAACCTTTAACTCAGATAATCTATTTTTGTAATGATCTGTTGGCACATATGAATGTGAACTGTTTACAGCATAACGATAATCTTCTTCATTAACATCATCAAAATGAAGAAGAAGCCATAATTCAAAGAATGGATTACTCACAGCATACTGATAATTATTCTCATTACACTCATTTAATACAGCGTTCCATTTTTCAAGATTGCTTTTTCCTTCGCTATCAACTATTGTTTGATCTGTGTGATCATCTACATCCATTATAAGCCAAAATTCATCTTGATTATGCTCTTCAAAATTATATTCTTCTTTATGTTCACTTTTATAAGCGTTCATTTTATCAAGTAAGTTTTTCGGACTGCAACTTGACACTTGTCTCGTCTCTTCAAGTGTTCTATTTTTATCGTTTTTTTTGAGAGCATCTTCAAGAACGTTTATGACTTTTACTTTTGAACCGATGTTTGCAAAAACCATATTTATTATCTTCTCAAAATATTCCCATTCCGTAACTGAACCTTCACACGAAATGAAGATTAATTTGTCACTTGTTCTGCGTTTTGGACGTACAGGGGAAAAAGGGAGTGAGGACATTCGCTCAGCAGCCATTTTATATTCCCTCCTTTATTACAGGAACAGCGCCAAATCTTCCAGCAAGATAATCCTTCAGGATATTCTCTTCATTTATAATGTCAAAATCAGAAAATGGTTTTAACCTTGTTTCCCCATTTTTATTCTTTTCAATAAACCATATTTCATCTTGTCTGAAATTCTTTAGACTAAGCAGGTTTACATCATGTGTTGTGAATAAAAACTGATTATTATATGATACGTCGCCAATTGAATTAACCAGGTATTGCGTTAACTTCGTGTGAAGGCTACGATCAAGTTCATCTACGATATAGATGTTATGGGAATTATTATCTAATCTGAATAATATCGGTAATAAATCAAGTAAACGTTGTGTTCCATCCGATTCATCATCAATATCAAAGTTAACTTTTTTTCTGTTTAATGAATGCTCAAATTTCATTTGAATTAATGTTATTTTTCGTTTAATGCCTTCTTTGAAAATGTAAAATTTTCCATTTAAACTTATCATTCCATTTTGGATTTCTTCAATTTCATGGATTACTTCACTTGGAATATTGTACTTTTCTTCAAAATCAGAAAGATCCAAAATATTCTCTGTTGTGGATACTCTATCAACGCCAGTATCAAGAGAATGGAGTTTTTCAGAAAGAAATTTACCGAATTGTTCGTCTTGCTGTATCTTAATAGGAGGAGCTTGAAATTTGGTATTTGGATAGATAATTTGTAATTTTTTAAACCAAGAGAGAACTATTCCCGCATGAGTTGAAGCATTTTCATATAATTTGTATAAGAAAAGCTGATCAGCTTGTTCACTCTTAATACTTTTGGTTAATAAATCTGCTAATCCTCTTTCAACGGATTTAGACTTTGCATAAGCATCGAAAATAGTTATTCTTGTAGATAGTTTTGACGTGGTTTTTCTATCAAACAACAAATCAAAAGTTCCAGAAGAATTCAGTATAGCAAGCCATTCTTCATGAACATATGACCTATCCAAAGAAAAACCATAGTTATATACCTGTTTGTCGATATATATTAAAAATTGAAAAGAAGTGACACCATCAAGAGATTTTATATTGCCTGCAAACTGGTTAACCTTATTAACAGCGTAATTTTTTGGACCTTTAACAATGTAATCTCTCGCATAAGCCAACGACTGAACAAATGAGGTTTTTCCGGATGCATTGGGTCCAAAAAAAGCTCCTCTTTTTAGCACTTTCCATTTTCCAACAACAGTATCAATTTCTATGAGAAATCTATCATCAGAAGTATCTTCAGACGGAAGCATACTGAATTCAATATTGTTTCCGATTGACTTGAAGTTACTAACAGAATACCTTAACAGCACTATATACCACCTCCGATAATAGTATGCAACAATTATGGCTTAATATTCTAATTGTAGCATATTGTTCAGCCAAAATCAAGTGCTAATAAATAAGGCATTCACCACAAGGGCAAATGCCTTAAATCTTTGTTAGTTACCCGTTAGTTACCGTCCGAAATTCACCATATTTCAGATAAACCCAAACTGAACAAAACAGCGTAAACACGTGATTTTGAATACTCCCAGAAGGGATAAAATTATCTCTTTGAGAACTGTGGTGCACGACGAGCAGCCTTGAGACCGTATTTCTTTCTTTCCTTCATTCTTGGGTCACGTGTGAGCATGCCTGCTGCCTTAAGTGTAGCACGAAGTTCAGGATTGAAAAGGAGGAGTGCTCTTGAAAGACCGTGTCTGATAGCACCAGCCTGACCTGTAACACCGCCGCCTGTTACTGTGCAAACGATATCGAACTTGCCAAGTGTATCTGTAAGTGTCATTGGCTGACGAACGATGAGCTTTAATGTTTCAAGACCAAAGTAATCGTCGATGTCTCTGCCGTTGATTGTGATCTTGCCAGTTCCGTTATATACTCTAACTCTTGCTACAGAATGCTTTCTTCTGCCTGTTCCGTAGTAGTATTTTTCTTTTGATTCGTACATGTTATTAAGCTCCTTTCTTAGAATTCACAAACTTCTGGCTTCTGAGCAGCCTGTTTGTGTTCTGCACCCTTGTATACTCTTAAACGTGTTAATGCTGCTCTGCCAAGTGTGTTGTTAGGGAGCATTCCGTTTACTGCGATCATCATAGCCTTGTCAGCCTTGTGAGCCATTAAATCCTTGTAGCTCTCTGACTTAAGACCACCGATCCAGCCTGTATGCCAGTAGTACTTCTTCTGTTCGAGCTTCTTACCTGTGAGAATAGCCTTGTCACAGTTGATGATGATTACGTGATCCCCACAGTCTACGTGTGGTGTGTATGTTGGCTTGTGTTTACCTCTTAAAATGTGAGCAGCCTTAGCAGCAACACGACCGAGAGGCTTGCCTTCTGCGTCTAAAATATACCACTTGCGGCTTACTTCGCCTGATTTAGCCATATAAGTTGACATATCCGATTCCTCCATAAAATGATAATTTAAATATGTTAATAATTAATGCCGATAAACCAAACATTCGCAAGAAAGCCTCAAACGGCAATTATTCAGTATTATCGCAACACAACAGTATTTATTATACACGTTCCCAAATGTTTTGTCAAGCGAAAATTAGCCGAAATTCGGCGATTTTTTAATCGGCATAGCTTATTCTCTCATTTTCTCATTAATTTACGCTGTTTCTCTCGCTTTCTTAAAGTTCATTTCATTTTCAGAAAAAATTAAAATAACCTTGAAAATTCATTGGTTACAGCATTTCTCTGAACATTTCAGTCATGTAAAGAGAACCGCAGATTACCACAGATGCGTTGTTTTTACGGGCGTTCATTTTTGCAAGAATAAGCGATTCTGATATATTTGCTGCGAGTTTTTCACATTTGATATACGAAGCGAGTTTACTCTTGTCTACTGAATTTGACGCAAATCCGTCAACGCATATTACCATTCCTGCATAAGTAGAAATTAGCATTGCACAGGTTTCAGCGTCTTTTGTATCAACCATTCCGAAAATGACAACCGGCTTTTCTATTTCCATCGCTGTAAGCGCTGATAATAACGCACTTATCCCCGCCGGATTGTGACCGCCGTCTATTATTATATCAGGATTTCCTTTTATAACTTCAACTCTTGACAGCACCTGTACCTGCGAAAATGATTCCTTTACATTTTCTGTGCTGATTTTATATCCTTCATTTCTCAGTACTTCAATTGCCTTAATGGCTGTTGCGGCATTTATCACCTGATGTCTACCATGCATTTTAAGACGATATTCTTCTCCGTTATAGGTAAAACGTCCGCCTTCTGAATCAGTTGATATGTCCGTAAACTCTGACATCTCAGGAATAATCAGCTCAGAATTCTTAAAAATGGTTTCTTTTTCAAAAATACTGTAAACCGCTGTGTTGTTCCATGAAACTACAACTGGTCTTTCACGCTTTATTATTCCTGCCTTCTGTATAGCTATCTCCTGAACAGTATTTCCAAGAATAGCTGTATGATCAAGTGAAATTGATGTAATAACGCAAACCAGAGAGTTTTCCACTATATTAGTACAGTCAAACAATCCGCCGATTCCTGCTTCGAGAAATACGATATCACATCTTTCCCTCTTAAAATATAATAAAGCAATAGCCATGGTAATCTCAAACTGTGAATACTGTTCATCGTCAACTGCCTCTGAGACAACGGTACACATCTCAGCTACATCATCATGGGAAATATTTATTCCGTTAATCCTTATTCTGTCTTCATATACTCTCATAAACGGAGATGTAAACTGCCCTGTTTTATATCCGGCATTTATGAGAGACTGCGACATAAGTTCAAGAACAGAACCTTTTCCGTTTGTTCCGGCTATGTGCACGAATTTTAAATCCATATGCGGATTTCCGAGTTTCTCCATAAGTTTTTCAGCACGACTTAAATCTTTGGCTTTTGCTCCTGTTTTGGTAAAGCTGCTGATAAAATTCATTGCTTCTGTATAGTTCATTTTTTACTCCTTATAAAAACCCGGATAAATACTCTGACTTACCCGGGTTAATATTGTTATATATTTTTTTATTTAAGACTTTCAATTGACTGATTGATCTTCTGCATTTTTTCTTCAGCCTTAGCAAGCTTAGCCTTCTCAGCTTCGATAAGTTTTTCAGGCGCCTTTGCTATGAAACCTTGATTGTTAAGCTTTCCTGAAAGGAAATCAATGTCCTTCTGAACCTTTTCTTTTTCCTTGTTAAGACGTGCAAGTTCCTTGTCCTTGTCTACAAGTTCATTCATTGGAATAAATGCACGCGCACTGTCAGTAACTGCAGTAACAGCATCTTCGAGTTCAAACTTCTGAGCAACAGAAACTGATGACGCAAAAGCCATCTTTTCAAAGAACATAGAACAGCTTTCAAAAAGATCTGTGAGTTCTGTTTCGATAAATACCTGTGCCTTTACTGAAGGCGGAATATTCATCTCTGTTCTTCTGTTTCTTATTTCTCTGATAACGGCAATTACCTTTTCAAATGCTTCTTCTTCAGCCTTGTATGAGAATCTGTCTTCAAACACAGGGAATCTTTCAAGCATAATAGGTGACTGACCGTCTGTGAGGGTCTGCCAGATTTCTTCTGTGATAAACGGCATGAACGGGTGGAGAAGCTTAAGCATTCCCTGCATGATAAATACAAGAACAGCCTGAGCTGAAGCCATTGTTTCACCGCCAGCCATAATTCTTGGCTTTGTGAGTTCAATATACCAGTCGCAGTATATGTCCCAGATGAAGTCGTAGAGTTTGGAAACAGCAACACCAAGTTCAAAATTATCAAGGTTGTCGTTTACTGCCTTTGCAAGATCGTTAAACTTGCTGATAATCCACTTATCTTCTATGCTAAGGTTTTCAGGCAGACCTGTAAACTTAAAGTCCTCAGGAAGATTCATCATGATAAATCTTGAAGCGTTCCAGAGTTTGTTTGCAAAGTTTCTTGAAGCCTTTACCTTTTCGTCCATGTAACGCATATCATTTCCCGGTGAGTTACCTGTTGCAAGAGTAAATCTCAATGCATCAGCACCATACTCTGCAATTACTTCAAGAGGATCGATACCGTTTCCGAGTGACTTGGACATCTTTCTGCCCTGTGAGTCACGAACAAGTCCGTGAATAAGTACTGTATCGAAAGGAACCTTGCCCATGTGTTCGATACCAGAGAACATCATTCTTACTACCCAGAAGAAGATAATATCATATCCTGTTACGAGAGTGTTTGTAGGATAGAAGAAGTCAAGGTCTTCAGTCTTGTCAGGCCATCCGAGTGTTGAGAAAGGCCAGAGAGCTGAACTGAACCATGTGTCAAGCGTATCAGGATCCTGACGCATTGGTTTACCGCACTTAGGGCAAACTGCAGAATTTTCCTTTGTTACCACCATCTCACCGCAGCAGTCACAGTAGAATGCAGGAATCTGATGTCCCCACCAGAGCTGACGTGAAATGCACCAGTCTTTGATGTTATCAAGCCAGTGAAAGTAAATCTTGTTAAATCTCTCAGGAACAAACTTTGTCTCACCGTTCTTTACAGCGTCAATAGCTGGTTTTGCAAGAGGTTCCATCTTTACGAACCACTGCTTTGATACTCTTGGTTCCACAGTTGTTGAACAGCGGTAACATGTACCAACATTGTGGCTGTAATCTTCTATCTTGATAAGTGCGCCCTCTGCTTCAAGGTCTTCAACGATAGCCTTTCTTGCTTCGTATCTGTCCATACCGGCATACTTAGGATAATCTTCTGTAATCTTTGCTTCTTCTGTCATCACATTGATAACAGGCAGATTATGACGAAGACCAACTTCAAAGTCGTTAGGGTCATGTGCAGGAGTAATCTTAACCACACCTGTACCAAAATCCATCTCAACGTAGTCATCTGCTACAACAGGAATTTCTCTGTGAACGATAGGAAGAATAACTGTCTTGCCTATCATGTCTTTATATCTTTCATCGTTAGGGTTTACTGCAACAGCTGTATCGCCGAGAAGTGTCTCAGGACGTGTTGTAGCAAGCTCGATATATCCTGAACCATCTGAAAGTTTGTATCTGAGATGCCAGAAATGTCCTGCCTGGTCCTCATATTCAACTTCGGCGTCAGAGATGGATGTTTTACATTTCGGACACCAGTTAATGATTCTCTCACCGCGGTAAATGAGTCCCTTGTCATAAAGTTTTACAAACACTTCCTTTACAGCCTTGTTGCAGCCTTCATCCATTGTAAAACGTTCTCTCGACCAGTCGCATGAAGAGCCAAGTTTCTTGAGCTGTTCAACGATACGTCCGCCGTACTGTTCTTTCCACTTCCATGCACGTTCCATAAAACCGTCTCTGCCGATGTCTTCCTTTGTAACACCGTCTTTTCTCATCGCTTCAACGATTTTCGCCTCTGTAGCAATAGATGCATGGTCTGTACCAGGAAGCCAGAGTGTTGCATAACCAGACATTCTCTTGTATCTGATAAGTATATCCTGAAGTGTTTCATCAAGGGCATGACCCATGTGAAGCTGACCTGTTATGTTCGGAGGCGGAATAACGATTGTATATGGTTTTTTTGTTCTGTCAACTTCAGCTCTGAAGCAGTTCTTATCAACCCAGTACTTGTAAATTCTGTCTTCTACATTGCCAGGATCATAAGTCTTGTTAAGTTCTTTTTTCATTGCTTTATCATCCTTTTTATTATAAAGTTATTTTTCTGCATTCGATATAGTATCTCTTATCCCATGCGTGTCCCATAGAAAAAGTTTTTCTCGGAAGTGCACCGTCACAGATTACTGTAGGAAACAGCTCTGATTTTGCCATATCAGGAAGAATGAATCCGATGCTTCTCTCATTCATTGAGAGTTTATCAACAACTTCGGTTCCGTGAATATAGTCAATCCTGCAATCATTTGCCTTGATATACTTGTCTAAAAACTGCTGAAGGCTTCCTACTGTAAGTTTTGAGACAGGTTTTGTGATTCCGACTGTCTTTTTTACACCCTTTATAACGAAGTCGAACTTCTGTTCACATTTTTCAGCGTCTTCTGTTAATCCGAGTTCTTCAGTCATCTTAGCCATCATGTCTTCAGTATCAGCTTCTGTTACTATTCTGTGGATAGCTTCAAACTTTAAAGCCGGTGAATGAAGATTAACGAGCTCGACAAGTGCAAATCTGGCCGGATGCGAAGTCATATCCTTATCAGGATTGTTTTTCTTGAGTTCTTCGTAAAATTCCTTTGCTGTAGCAAGTGAATGATTTCCGTCACCCATCGCATAAACCAGCGGACTGCTTTCATTAAGTGAATATTTTTTATTGAATTTTTCGAGATTTCCAAGTTCTGAAAGAGCTGAAACTATACTTCCCTGTTCACTTTCAGGAATAATCCATCCCTTTACTGAACCGCCCTTCTGCATAAGATTAAAATCATATACTTTTTCGAGCTTATCCTTCATATCAGCAAGTGGTTCGATAACTGTTCCCTCTTCATCATCAATAAGAATCATGATATGAGGAAGTTCAATATCCGCACCCCTTCTTACTGCAATTCGAGGAGGAATTCTTTCGATAACAGTTGCTTCTGTAGCTCTGACAGGAGAAACTGAGCCTTTTCTGTAATCATAGTCTTCAAGGTCAATACAGCCAACAAGACCACATCTTACTTCACCGTCATCCTGTACCCTCTCAAGATAAATCATTGAATTCCTGTACTCTTTAAAAATATTGTTCTTCAGAGCCTCTTTCATTGACGACTGTATTTTTTTAATACGCTCTGATACATTTTCTTCTTCCAGATAAATCTCAGGAAGAATAAAATTATAAGTCGAAGGTGAATCTCCGGCAATTTTTTCAGTTTCTTTCCAGTATTCTGGTTCACTTGTATACTGGTCGCAGGCAACCACAGCCCATTTTTCCATATCTGCATCAGCAGGCAGGAGAATATCAGCATTTCTGAAAGTATTCATGTGCTCATTCCTTTCAAATGACATATTTTGTATTTTTTATCTGTTATAATTAAATCAAAATTTATATTACAGGAAGTGAAAAAATGAAGTACATACGTTCAGTTCTAAACGGCGGCAATTCTTATTCTGTCTTTGAAAAGAAAATAGTATCAGAAGGCAGAATAATAGACAGTTACGGAATCTGTATAGAAAACAATTCGGAGTCTGTTTATATTCCGGATATAACAACCGTAAAAGATATTGCCATGTGCATGATAAAGGTTCTGTCAACAGAACGAATCATGCCCGATAAGATTGAGAAGGTAATCTGCAGTCTTATCAGTTAAAATAAACATATTCTGAATCAGGAGCCTTGGCATTCTCTATATTCTTTACATAGAACACCGGAGAAGGTTCCTCCATTCCTGCAGGCATGCAAAAACGTACATCAGCGGTTACAGTAACCCACTGTCCTTCATTTATTCTGACAGGTTTTTCATCAACACAGAGAAGTTTCAGGTACTCTGTATCATCAGCGCAGCATGTCATCGCATACCTGTAAACAAGGAAACTGGTTTCAGGATATCCCTTTGGTCTGGTTGCAACACCCTTAAACTGTACTGTTTTGTTATTGTACCTTGGACAGTTCTCAAAAATATCAATAAACCAGAGTCCAAAGTCAATATCTTCTATCTTTATAACCGGAGCGCTGATGTCAAAAGGAAGCTCGTCGAGTTCCTCATCAGCTGTTCCGTCTTTTTTTATAAACATGAGTGAGGCTTCCGGATTAACCAGCTTTACAGCCGATCGCAGCTGAAGCTTTTTCGTATTTTCATCACATCTGTTAAACACTACTACCGTAGCATACTTAAACTGTTCAACCATAAGAGAACGCATATTTTTCATCTGCTGATCAAATGAAGACGCATCCACCATTGCTGAAATCTGGACCAGATCCCAGTTTTCAGGCCAGTCAATATCAAGTACTTCATCGACACTTACCATGCAGTTGTTTTCAAGAAGAATAGCAGTAGGTGCTTCATTTCTTTCAATCTCTGCAAGGAATGAGGCGGTAAAATCTTCTTTGTTTTCCACCATGTAGAGTACAACGTTATCCGCAAGATTTTCATACTCAGTAAAACCATCTTCACAGGCAATGATAACAACCTTTTCCTGTTCTCTGAAAAAATCCTGGGTAAGCCATCTCTGGATCATTGTTGTCTTTCCGCTCTCTACAAAGCCGGTAAACATAAATACCGGAGTTGCTTCCATTATCTTTCTCTCCTTAAGAATGAATTATTTTTTGAAAAGTTTTTCAATCGCTTCTCTGTTTAGGTCTGTTCCTATTACAACTATGTGACCTGTAACATCTGCACATCCGAAACGCACTTCGTACTCATCAGGAACATAGTCAAAATGAATCCACTTTCCGTTTTCTGAAGGAACAATACCCTTCGCTCTCAGTACTGTACCGTATTTTTCGTTATCAACAAGAGCCGCAAGAATTTCATTTGTTTCCTTTTCTTCGAATCTTCTTACTGTTTCGATACCAATACTTGAGAATACTTCATCAGCATGGTGATGATGATGTCCGCAGCAGCATTCTTCGTCGTGATCATGGTGGTGATGATGTTCGTGATCGTCGTCATGATGATGTCCGCAGCAGCATTCTTCATCGTGATCATGGTGATGATGATGTTCGTGATCGCCGTCATGATGATGTCCGCAGCAGCATTCTTCATCGTGATCATGATGGTGATGATGTTCGTGCTCATCGTCATGATGATGTCCGCAGCAGCATTCTTCTTCATCTTCGTAATGAATGTCATCAAAATACTCATCTTCATAGTCAAGATCAAAACCACTTTCCATAACGTCAAGAATCTGCTTGCCGTTAATTTCATTCCAGTCAGTAGTTATGATAAGAGCGTTTGGATTTATTTCGTTGAGAGCGTCTGTACATTTTTCAAGTTCATCTTCACTAATGTCTTTTGTACGGCTTAAAACCACAAGACCTGCACTCTGGATCTGATCAATAAAGAACTCTCCGAACAGCTTAATGTATTTTGCATACTTTTTAACGTCTACTACTGCAGTATATGAGTTAAGGATAATCGGTGTATCCTCAGCCACGCCTTCGACAGCTTTTATAACGTCTGAAAGCTTGCCCACACCCGAAGGCTCAATTATGATACGATCAGGATTGTAGTCAGCTACTACTTTTCTGAGAGATTCACCGAAGTCGCCAACAAGTGAGCAGCAGATACATCCCGAATTCATTTCGGTAATCTCTACTCCTGCCTCCTTAAGAAATCCTCCGTCAATGCTTATCTCACCAAATTCATTTTCAATAAGGACTACTTTTTCACCTGCATAGGCTTCAGCAATCATTTTCTTAATCAGAGTTGTTTTGCCTGCACCAAGAAATCCTGAATATACATCAACAGGAATCATATCTTCTTCCTGTTCATCACACCATTTTTCAAATGCGTTGATAACATCATTCAGTTCCTGCTTGTCTTCAATGTTGAGAAGTTCGATCTCATTTTCCCTGTGTTCGATAAAGCCATAGAGGTACACATCCCCTTCTGTTTCAGGATGTTCAGGAACAAGAGCAAGATATTCCTTACCGTTGCATTCAAAAACAGTAAGAACCTTACACTCCATCACACTGTCGTCTTCAAGTGTAATCTTTATTGTGTCATGATGCTGGTGATTCATTTCTTCTTTGTTACTCATAATAATAAGTCCTTTCTGAAAAAAATTATTTGTATAATGAAATATGTTCAAATCCGTCAAGCAGTGTATCCATCCTGTCGTAGACCATAGCTGTTCCCCTGGCAACGCATTGTTCTGCATTTTCAGGAATCCTGCATTTAAGTCCGGTTTCAGAACTGATAAACATATCAAGTTTACCGAGCCCTGCTCCGCCTCCGGTAAGAATAATTCCATTATCGTAAATATCTTTTATTAACTCCGGCGGTGTCTGTTCGAAAACATAACGAATCGCTTCGATTATATCTGTAAGGTGATCCTCAACTGCCAGATGCACATCGAGTTCGCTTATTTCGATAGACTGCGGCATTCCGTCGAAAAGATTTTTGCCGCCTATTTTCATTTTACGGCTTACACTTGGATTGTATACATTTGCAAGTTTCTTTTTTATATTTTCAGCCGTTTTCTCGCCTATGAGAAGTTTGTATCTGTTTGAAATGTATTTTAAAATTGACTGATCAAGCTTGTTTCCTGCAGTGGTAACCGAATGTGAAACAACAATTCCGTTGAGTGAAACAACAGCGATGTCAGTAGTTCCACCGCCAATATCAACGACCATATTTCCCTTTGGCTGAGAGATATCAACACCTGCTCCAAGAAGTGCCGCTATCGGTTCCTGGATAAGATAAACTTTTCTTGAACCGGCACTCACCGCTGCTTCTATAACTGCGCGGCTTTCTATGTCTGTTATAAAAGAAGGAATGCAAAGCGCAATTCGTGGTCTCACAGGCTGATTTCCCAGAACCTTTATTATAAAAGCTTTAATCATTACCTCAGCCATACTGTCATCTGATATAACACCGTCAGCAAGCGGACGTACAATTGTGATATATTCAGGGGTTCTCCCGATCATATCATATGCTTCAGTACCGACCGCAACAACTTCCTTTTTGTATCTGTGATATGCTACAACAGACGGTTCGCTCAGTACGACTCCGGCCTTATTCATGGAAACGACCATATTTGCGGTTCCAAGATCTATACCAATATCCATACCGGGCTCACCCTCCTTTTTATCTTAGTTTTGACTGTGCAGCCGAAGCAAGGGTTACGTTTTCTGCACCTCTGGACTTCAGCAGTTTTGCACATCGGTTTACTGTACTTCCGGTAGTTATTACATCATCACAGATTATTACTGATTTGCCTTCAAGATTAATATCATTTATCTTCAGGGCAGTAATATTCAGCATTCGTGCTGTTCTCTTCAGATAATGCTGTGATGTTTTCTGTTCCTGTTTGTAGAGTATATCATTTCTTAACGGGATATTCAGGGCTGCTGCTATCTCCTTAGAAATAATCTCTGCCTGATTGTAACCACGTTTTGCAAGTGATTTTTTTGACATTGGAACAGGAATAATCATATCAAAATGACTGTCTTTGTATTCATCCAGAAATATACCGGCAATCAACTTCCCGGTATACTCTCCGAAATTCTTATTATATCCCCTTTTAAGAGAAAGAATGCCTTCCTTTACAAGATTTTCGTATCTTAACGGAACAACTGCGCTATCATAGTATAACTGTTCTGCACAGATACATATCTCTTTTCCGCATTTCCGGCACACCCTGTCAAAAACAGGATCTATACTTTTATGACATTTGGAACAAATGAGTTTATCCCATCTTATAAAATCACTGCAGCACGGACACCTGTTAGGATAGAATATATCAAGAAGGAAGCGGGATATCGTGTTCATTCTGAATCTCTCTTTCAATCATGCTTCTAAGACAGGTATATCTAAGTGTTCTGCGGTCATTGTCAACCATCTGAAATACTTTTTTCTGCGAACCTACTATGATGAGCATTTTCTTTGCACGGGTAACTGCAGTGTAGAGAAGATTGCGGTAATACAGCTTTTCAAAACCGCCCAGAACAGGAATGATTACAACATCAAACTCACTTCCCTGACTTTTGTGAACTGTTATCGCATATGCAAGCTCAACCTGTTCGAGCAGATCAAATGTATAATTGCAGATACGTCCGTCAAAATCAATTATCACTTCCCTGTCAGCTTTATTAATGGTCAGTATCCTTCCGATATCGCCGTTAAATATACCCGTTCCTGATTCTCCGTCACGTTTCCATTCAATATCATAGTTATTTTTTGTCTGCATAACCTTATCTCCGGAACGGAAAGTATAGATCATTGATTTTGTTTCCGTCTTGTATTTGGACGGAGGATTGATTTCGCCCTGAAGCTTTTTATTAAGTTCAACTACACCAAGAACACCTTTTCTTGACGGACATAATATCTGAATATCATTTGTCGGAGAAAATCCGTACGCTTTTGGAAGCCGAACATTGCATAAGTCTATTACAAAATCAGAAGCCTCATCAAACCCAAGACGCTGAAAAAAGAAAAAGTCATTGTCTTTACGGCTAAGATCCGGATATGTACCGCTGATTATGCTGTGAGCATTTGTAATGATACAGCTCTGCTGTGCCTGTCTGAAAATTTCTTTGAGTTCCACAACAGGAAGTCTCTTGCTTTCTATAAGATCCCTGAGAACATTTCCGGCACCAACTGAAGGAAGCTGATCACTGTCACCAACCATTATCAGTCTGCAGTTAATACGGAGTGCTCTGAGAAGACTTTCAAAAAGCAGCGAATCAACCATTGACATCTCATCCACAACAAGAACTGTACACTTGAGAGGGTTGGACTCGTTATGAAAAAATCGTAGTTTTCCGTCCATGTCATACTGCACTTCGAGAAGACGATGAATGGTTTTTGCTTCGTATCCGGTAAGATCAGAAATACGCTTTGCAGCACGTCCTGTCGGAGCTGCAATCATAACGTTTTCTCCCTTTTCCTTATACATCGATATTATCGCATTGAGGGTTGTTGTTTTACCTGTACCAGGTCCGCCGGTCAGAATAAGAAGTCCCTTTGAAAGAGCCCCTGCTATTGCAAGTCGCTGCAGTTTCTCATATCTGATTCCGGTTTCTTGTTCCTGCTTGTCTATAAGCTTTTCATAATCATATGTGTCAGGAGAAGAAAAAGCCTGAATTACGCCAAGCCTGGAGGCTATATAACTCTCAGCATTAAAGTAGTCAGCAAGATAGACAAATTCACGTTCACCTTTAACGTACTCGACAAGTGTTTCGTCTTTTAATTCTTCGTTATACGCAGAAAAGAAATCCTGTTCGCCTACTTCCAGATATTCACATACTTTTTTCTGAAGTCTGTCAAGAGGAAGACATGTATGTCCGTTATAAGTGTTTTCAACAAGAATAAAAGTAATTCCCGCTTTTATTCTCATTGGAGAGTCACCGGCAATCCCAACCGACTCCGCAACGGCTTCTGCTTTCTTAAACTCCAGTTCAACGCCATATGAACACATGAGATACGGATTATTCTTTATAACCTCCATACTCTGAAAGCCCCATTTTTTAAAAACTTTCATTGCGAATTTGGCTTTTATATCGAACTTCGAAAGGTATGTCATAAGCCTTCTGAGATTAAAGATCTGTTTAACTTCATTTGTTATATTTTCACACTTTGCAGGAGATATTCCCTTTATATCAAGAAGCTTTTCGGGTGTATTTTCCATTACTTCAAGTGTTTTATCACCAAAAACAGAAACTATCTTTCTGGCAAGTGACGGTCCTATCCCCTTGATTGCACCGGATGAGAGATACTTCTGTATGTGGACAGCTGTATTAGGAAGCATTCTTTCACAGTATTCAGCCTGAAACTGCGGACCAAACTTAACATGATTGACATAACAGCCTTCAAGTTTAAGCTTTTCACCTTCTTCAACTTCTCCGATCTCACCCACTACAGTAATAAGCTCTCCGCCTGAATCAAGGTCGAAAACTACATATCCGTTATTCTCGTTTTTAAATGTAACTGTTTCGACAACACCTTCGATAATCAGAGTAGCATTATCCAGAACGGACACCTCCTGTGCAAAATATAACCTTTACTATTATAGCAAATTATATACTAAATTGCAATAAAAAAATCCATTGACTTTTTCTCATTAATTTTGTATGATAATCTCGTATGTATTTTTTCAAAGAGGAGAAGAATAAAATGAAAAACGATAAAACCAATGTAATGCGTATTCTCGACAAAGCAAAAGCTGACTATAATCCTCATTTTTATGAATCTGACGGACAGGTTGACGGTGTTCATGTTGCAGAAACTCTTGGAATACCCTTTGAAAGATGTTTCAAAACCCTTGTTACATTCAGTAAAAAATCAGACGGAAAAACAGATTACTTTGTTTTCTGCATACCGGTAGACGCTGAACTCGACCTCAAGGCAGCTGCGAGGGCCGCAGGAGTAAAATCAGTTGAAATGCTTGCGGTAAAAGATCTGCTGAAGGTTACCGGATACATAAGAGGTGGCTGTTCTCCTATAGGGATGAAAAAATCTTTCCCTACTTTTATAGACACCTCCGCACACAATGTTGACAGGATTTATGTAAGCGGCGGTAAAATAGGCACACAGGTGGAGCTCTCCCCTGATCTTATCGCAGAACTTACAGGTGCTGATTTTTCTGAAATAACAGTAAAAAAGTAAAATCCGGTCACAAAATCATGTAAAAAAACATTTGCATTAATTAATATATAAGTGTATAATATAATATTGGTGCAAAAAAAATACAAACTACTCTTCCGGAGGTTTTAATATGAACATAACAGTATTAGCGGGTGGGCTTAGCGGCGAAAGAGACGTAAGCCTCACATCAGGTCTTATGTGTGCAAAATCACTCAAATCAAAAGGTCACAACGTATTTCTCCTTGATGTTTTCATGGGAACTGAAGTTACAGCAGACAAGGCATTTGACGGCAGCACAGACTTTGACGCACAGAGCTTTTCAATATCTGACAATGAACCTGACCTTGAAAAAATCAGGCAGCTCAGAGGTGAAAGTCCGGACGGATTTTTCGGAAAAAACGTTCTTGATATCTGTAAAAAATCAGATATTGTTTTTATGGCGCTTCATGGTGCAAACGGCGAAGACGGAAAGATTCAGGCAACTTTTGATCTTTTAGGAATAAAATACACAGGCTCTGATTATCTTGGAAGCGCAAATGCGATGAACAAGGGAATCACAAGACGTCTTCTCATTGCTGACGGAATACAGATGGCTACCGGTACTACATATACAGAAGCACAGTTTAAAAAAGGAAAGCACAGTTCATGGAATAAGTTTCCATGTATTGTTAAACCATGCTGCGGCGGCTCAAGTATAGGTGTATCAAAGGCTGAAAATACTGCAGAATTCGAAACTGCACTTGAGGCATGTATTAAAACCGGTGATGACGCAGTAGTAGAAGAATTTATCTCCGGTCGTGAGTTCTCAGTAGGAATAATCGATGGAAAAGCTCTTCCTGTTATTGAGATCATCGCAGACGGATTTTACGACTATAAGAACAAATATTCAGGCAAAACCCTTGAAGTCTGCCCTGCTGAAGTTGATGAAGATACTGCAAAGAGACTCCAGAAGGCTGCAGAAAAAGCATTTGTTTCACTTAAACTAAATGTCTATTCAAGATTTGACTTCATCTTAAGTAAAGACGGACAGATTTACTGTCTTGAAGCAAACACGCTTCCAGGTATGACAAAAGCTTCACTCATTCCGCAGGAAGCTGCAGTTATCGGACTTAGTCACGCTGACCTCTGTGATCTTATAGTAAACAAATCACTCGAAAGATTTTAAGGGGGATTTTTAATTGAAAAAAATGAACTTGCAGGAGATAGCTAAAGCATGCGGAGGAAAGCTGATTTCACCACAAAATGCTGAAAATCTTCTGATTGATGATATCACTATAGACAGCAGAACTGTACGCAGCGGCTCTCTTTACATACCTATCAGGGGAGCAAGATTTGACGGACATGATTTTATTTCGTCTGTTTTTGAAAACGGAGCAGTCTGCACTCTTACCGAACATCCGGACGAAAATCTTTCAAAACCCCAGATTGCAGTTGAATCTACTTCTGCTGCTTTGCGGGATATAGCGGAATATTACCGCAGCCTGTTTCCTAACCTCAGAGTTATCGGTGTTTCAGGCAGTTCCGGAAAAACTTCAACAAAAGAAATGATCTGTTCTGTACTGTCAGAGCATTTCAGCGTTCTCAAAACTGAAGGAAATCTCAATAATGAGATAGGAGTTCCAAAGACTATTTTCCGTATAGACGAAAGTCATGAAGTTGCTGTCATAGAAATGGGAATCAACCACTTCGGTGAAATGACACGTCTTGCAAAAATAGTACGTCCTGATATTGCCGTTATCACAAACATAGGTACTGCACATCTTGAATTTCTTGAAACACGCGACGGAATACTGAAAGCAAAAACAGAAATGCTCCCTTTCCTCGCAGAAAACGGAACCGCTGTACTAAACGGTGATGATGACAAGCTTATTACAGTAGATTCTGTAAAAACAAGCTTTTTTGGATTTGGCAAACACAACAGCATTCGTGCGGAAAAAATAACAACACATGGTATCGAAGGAACTTCATTTACCATAATAACAGGTGGAACAGAGTACGAAGCATTTGTTCCTGCTCTTGGAAATCACATGATAATGAATGCTCTTGCTGCTTTCAGAATATCCGAAATACTCGGTATGCCTGCTACTGAAGCAATAAACGGAATTAAAAATTTCAAAAATATTGAGGGAAGATTCAACGTTATAAAAACAGGACTTTTTACTCTTATCAATGACTGTTACAACGCAAATCCTGATTCAGTAGAAGCGTCTCTCAGAGTTGTCGGAGAGCTTAAGGGCAAAAAAGCTGCTGTTCTGGCCGACATGAAAGAGCTTGGTGATACATCTGAAAAAATGCACAGAAAAATCGGTTCTTTTGCTGCTGAAAACCTTGACACTATTATAGCAATAGGACCGGAAGCCCGTTATATTGCCGAAGAAGCAAAGAAGACAAATCCTTCGGTAACAGCAGTTCATTTTGATGACAACGAATCAGCGAAAAAAGAAATGATGAACTATCTTGAAAAAAACGATACAATCCTGATAAAAGGTTCACATTCGATGAATCTCTCAGAAATCACCTCATTTTTAAGAGAAATGTGTTGATTGTTCACAAAAAAATAATTTCAGTATTGACAAACAGAAATTTTTCATGTATCATAGGATTATCAAATAAATTATTGAAACAATGGCGTTTCAATTTCATCTGTTGTTTGTTTTCTGTTCAGAAAATAAACGATGAAATTGAGGCGCTTTTTTATTTTTAAGGAGGATATTATTATGGTAGAATCATCAAAGAATGCCGCAGCAGGTTTTGCATGCAACGTTTTTAATCAGCAGGTTATGAGGGACAGATTACCGAAGGATGTTTACAAGACTGTAATGCAGACTAAGAAAATGGGTACTGCTCTTGGAAGCAACGTTGCCGGTGTAGTAGCAAATGCTATGAAAGACTGGGCTATTGAAAAGGGTGCTACACATTACACTCACTGGTTCCACCCAATGACAGGTGTTACTGCTGAAAAGCATGACGCTTTCCTCTCACCAAATTCAGACGGTACTGTAATTCTTGAATTCTCAGGAAAAGAACTTATCAAAGGTGAACCTGATGCTTCATCATTCCCTTCAGGCGGGCTCAGAGCTACTTTTGAAGCAAGAGGATATACAGCGTGGGACCCGACATCAGATGCATTTATCAAAGACGGAACACTTTACATTCCAACAGCTTTCTGTTCATACACAGGTGAAATTCTCGACAAGAAAACACCTCTTCTCCGTTCAATGGATGTAGTAAGTGAACAGGCTCTCAGAATTTTAAGACTTTTCGGAAATACAACTGCAACAAGAGTACTCCCTACAGCAGGTGCTGAACAGGAATATTTCCTCGTTGACAAGGCTCTCTATGATCAGCGTGAAGACCTTATTATAACAGGAAGAACGCTTTTCGGTGCAAAACCGCCTAAGGGTCAGGAACTCGAGGATCACTATTTTGGAAACATCAAGGAAAGAATTTCTGCATATATGCATGAACTTGACGAAGAACTCTGGAAGCTCGGTATTCCGGCAAAAACAAAGCACAACGAAGTTGCTCCTGCACAGCATGAACTTGCGCCTGTATTTGAAACAGCAAATATCGCTTCTGACCACAACCAGCTTACCATGGAACTTATGAAGAAGATTGCACTTAAGCATGGTCTTGTATGTCTCCTTCACGAAAAGCCATTTGCAGGTGTAAACGGTTCAGGTAAACACAACAACTGGTCACTTTCTTCAAATGACGGACAGAACCTCCTCGATCCGGGCGACACACCAACAGAAAACACACAGTTCCTTACATTCCTTGTTGCATTTATCAAAGCTGTACACAAATATTCAGATCTCTTAAGACTTTCAGCAGCAAGCGCAGGAAATGACCACCGTCTTGGTGCAAACGAAGCTCCTCCGGCTATCGTTTCCATGTTCATCGGTGACGAACTTCAGGCCATACTTGACGCTCTCGAAAATGATACAAAGGCAGAGGTAAGCGAAAACAAGAAGTTCAAAATTGGTGTTGATGCTCTTCCTGCATTTAAAAGAGATAACACAGACAGAAACAGAACTTCTCCGATGGCATTCACAGGAAACAAATTCGAATTCAGAATGCTTGGTTCTGCTGATTCTATCTCATGTACAAACGTTATGATGAACACAATCATATCTGACGTTCTCTGCGAATTTGCAGATGAACTTGAAAAGGCAGATGACTTCAATGCAGCTCTTAAGGATCTCCTCGTTAAAACATACAAGGAACACAAAGCTGTTATCTTCAACGGAAACGGATATTCAGATGAATGGATCAAAGAAGCTACTGAAGTCAGAGGTCTTCCGAACTACGCATCAACAGTTGACTGTCTCCCACAGTATCTTTCTGAAAAGAACGTAAAGATGTTTGAGAAGTTTAAAGTTTACTCAAAAGTGGAAATCGCATCAAGAACAGAAATTCTTCTTGAGAACTACACAAAGGTAATCAACATCGAAGCTCTTACAATGATTGACATGGCTAAGAAACAGATCTATCCTGCTGTTATGGAATATACAAAGGAAGTTTGCTCTGTTCTCGCTTCAATGAAAGCTGTCGGCATTGAAAATCCGGTTCAGGAAAAACTCGCAAACAAGCTCTCATCTTCACTCGGTTGTCTTGACAGCGCTATCAGCGATCTCGAACAGTCATTAATCAATGCTAAGGACTGCGCTGATGATGTTTACAAACTTTCAAAATTCTACAGAGATGATGTATTTGCAAAAATGCAGGCACTCAGAGCAATAGCTGATGAACTCGAAACTATAGTATCAGACAAGTTCTGGCCATTCCCTGTATATTCTGATCTCCTTTTCAGAATATAATTGATATAAATGATAATTAAGTAAATCATAGGTTCATTTAACATTTAATATTGATCGGTATGCCCCCCTCATGATGAAGCAGGGTGTGTAAAGATAAAAAAATAATAAATAAAAAAATCACTACTTGCATACAGCCCCAAAATAATGTATAATAGTCAATGACTATTATATTTATCAAGGGGCTGTTTTATTTTTATGAGCATACTTAATGTTGAACACGTAACACATGAATTTGGCGCAAGACAAATTCTCGATGATTCTTCATTCCGACTTCTAAAGGGTGAACATGTTGGTCTTGTTGGTGCCAATGGTGAAGGCAAATCAACGTTTTTAAAGATAATTACCGGACAACTCATGCCGGATGAAGGTAAGATCGAATGGTGCAAGCATATAACAACCGGTTATCTTGACCAGTACAGCACACTAACTCCGGGAAAAACTATTCGTGAAGTTCTTCGTGAGGCATTTCAGCATCTTTCTGAACTTGAACAGGAAATGCTCGGTATGTATGAAAAAATGTCTGACGCTTCAGACGAAGAAATGACTTCTCTCATGGAAGATGTGGGAGAAATTCAGGAGATCCTGGACCAGAGCGGTTACTATACAATTGACAGCAAGATTACCGAATATGCCAACGGACTCGGCCTTGGTGAAATAGGCCTTGACCATGATGTTACTGAACTTTCAGGCGGTCAGCGTGCAAAGGTTCTTCTCACAAAACTTCTTCTTGAAAATCCTATGATTCTCATACTTGACGAACCTACCAACTTCCTCGATGAAAATCATATAGCATGGCTGCGCAACTTCCTGCAGAACTACGAAAATGCTTTTATACTTGTTTCCCACGACGTTCCTTTTATGAACTCAGTCGTAAATGTAATCTACAATATTGAAAATGCCGTTCTCACAAGATACACAGGAAACTACGAAGACTTTAAGAGAATGTATGAGCTGAAAAAGAAACAGACCGAACAGGCCTATGAAAAGCAGCAGAAGGAAATTGCTCATCTTCAGGAGTTTATTGCGAAGAACAAAGCAAGAGCTGCTACAGCCACAATGGCAAGATCACGCCAGAAAAAACTTGACGGAATGGAAATCATCACAATTGCAAAAGAAAAGGTTAAGCCATCATTTGGATTTAAATCAGCCAGAACCCCTGGTAAAGTTGTCATAGAAGCCAGGGATCTTATTCTTGGATATGACGAACCACTTACAAGAGCTGTTGACTTTCAGGTTGAAAGAAATCAGAAAATTGCAATAAAAGGAGTAAATGGTCTCGGAAAATCAACACTCATAAAAACAATGCTCGGCATTATCAAACCTGTTCAGGGAACAATTGAACATGATCAGTTTGTTAAGTACGGATACTTTCAGCAGGAAGAAAACGCCTCCGACAAAACTGCCCTTCAGGAAATATGGGATGAATTTCCTGCTATGACAAACGCTGAAGTTCGTGCCGCCCTTGCAAGATGCGGTCTTACCAACGAGCATATAACATCACAGATGCGCGTTCTCTCCGGTGGCGAAAATGCCAAAGTACGTCTCTGTCGTCTTATGCTTTCTGAATTCAACCTTCTGGTTCTCGATGAACCTACAAATCATCTTGATGTTCTTGCAAAGGAATCTCTCCGCGAAGCTATTGACAAATTCAAGGGAACAGTAATACTTGTAAGCCATGAACCTGAATTTTACGAGGGCATTGTAACTGATATATGGAACCTCGAAAACTGGACAACAAAAATTATCTGATATATATTAAAAACTATGGAAAAAAGCTTTACCTCATTTTCAGGTAAAGCTTTTTTCATGGAATATACTGTGGAGAAAAAAAGAATAAAGCTTATGAATAAAAGATAAACTCTTCATCTGCAAGTCTGATTCTGCTTTTGTTCTGCAGTTTCATTTCGTATTTGCTTTTTATCTTCTGCTCATTAAGGAATGTGTGATTAGTTGAATCATTATCCACTAAATAATAGGAATCATCCTTATGTATGATTTCAGCATGAACACGACTAACCGCACAGTTATCTTTTATACAGTAATCGACAGATTTTTTCTCTGTTCCGATTCTTAAACTGTCTCCGTTTAAAAAAATTTTTTCGTTATTTTTCAGTCTTAAAAGAAAAGATTTCTTTTTTGATTCTCTTCCGATAATCATTGTTCCGTTACTGTATTCGGTTTCGTCAATAACCTCTCCGTTTTTGTCACAGTACTGTACCTGAACTTTGCCATTGTTTTCGCTTTCTTTTTTTCTGGATTTGTTTTTGTTCTTGTTTTCTTTGAATATCTTCGAAAAAAGACTTTTTTTGATTTCGTTTTCCTCTGCCTCATCCTCATCATCTGCATAAAAATCCAGAGGAAGTCTGAAACTGCTCTCAGGATCTTTTTTTCCGGTCTGCGGCTTTTTCAGAACAAATGCCGGAACTTCGCTATCTGTATTTATTGTATCTGATTCTGTAATATCTTCTTCGGTTTCATAAATAATATTTTCATCCTGGTCATCGGAGATTATATTATCCATATCAGCATTCTTCTGTTCATACACTATATACCTGAAATCTGAAAGCGAAAAATCTTTGCTGCTGTTTAAGTAGCCGAGCATTTTCCCGATATAATCACAGTTCTCTGTACTGTCAAACTTAACTCTGCAAATTAGATTTTTGAGAAATACACCAAGTTCCGGATTTCCAAAATTTTTGTTAAGCACAGGCATAACTGCAAGTTTTATACTATCGTCTTCCCTGTTGAGAAAAATCCTGTCACAGTCAAGGATAATTGATTGTGGTTCAATAAGATAGTTTTCGGCATCAGAATACACTTCAAGTATAGTGTCGATTACGGAGATTATTTTCTCTTTTTTCATGCACTCATTAAGATACTCTGAAACAGGAGTAAGATTGGAGATATCATACTTTACTACGCACTTGTCATCAAACTGTACAAAACTAAAACTTAACATCCCCGGAACGTTATTGTTTTCAAGCATACCGGCTGCTACCTTATCAATCTCCTCGTCTGCTCCGGTTTCAAAAAATAAGTATGTTTTATTATTTTGTTTTTTTATATAGCTTTTCATCGGTCTCCTCATTCCTTAAATTTCCTTTGATAAGATATATTATACTATACTTTGCCACTTTTTTCAATACCTAAAATGAAAAAAATTAAATTTTTTCCATACTTATTCTGAGTTTTTTAATAATGCGTTTTTCAAGCCTGGATATATACGACTGAGAAATACCTATCTCATCTGCAACTTCCTTCTGTGTCTTCTCTTTTCCGTCAATCAGTCCGAATCTCATCTGCATAATCATTTTCTCTCTGCCCTTAAGTGAATCTACTGCCTGCAGAAGCATCTTTTTTTCTGATTCTGATTCTATTCCTTTGTTTACTACATCTTCATCTGTTCCCAGTATGTCTGAAAGCAGCAGTTCATTTCCGTCATAATCTATATTCAGTGGTTCGTCAATAGAGATTTCGTTCTTATACTGGGATGATTTTCTAAGAAACATCAGGATTTCATTTTCAATACATCGGGAAGCATAAGTTGCAAGTTTAATCTGTTTCTCAGGACAAAATGTTTTGACCGCTTTTATAAGGCCTATTGTACCAATAGAAACGAGATCCTCAACACCAACTCCTGAAGATTCGAATTTTTTTGCTATATATACAACAAGACGGAGATTATGTACTATAAGTCTTTCACGGGCCAGCTTTTCATTTTTTGAAAGCAAAAGAAAAGTTTCTTCCTCCTGCTCCTTTGTAAGAGGAGGAGGAAGTTTCTCCGGACCGTTTATATAGTATAAATCTCCGTACAGCAGTCTGTTTTGAATTTTTTCAATTATGTATCTTATTTTCAGTAATAATTTCATTTTATTAGGTTCCTTCCTGACAATTGCTGTTTTTCCCCTGTGATTATATTATACCACCAGTTCAAAGGACAAATTTGTCGGATAAGGAACTCTTATTAAATTTATTTCTAAAGACAGTTTTATTTTATTGCGGCAAATGCATCTTCGAGGGCATCAATGAGGTCATTAACATTTTCTGTACCAATCGATACACGAATAGTATTTCTCTTTATTCCCTGTTCTTCAAGTTCTGCATCATTAAGCTGAGCATGTGTTGTTGTTGCAGGATGAATAACGAGAGATTTTGAATCTGCCACATTTGCCAGAAGTGAGAATATTCTGAGATTGTCTATAAATTTCATTGCATCTTCCTGTGTACCCTTCACTTCAAATGTAAAGATTGAGCCGCCTCCATTTTTAAAATATTTTTCATAGATATCATGACTTGGTTCACTGGCAAGTGAAGGATGATGAACAGCTTCCACCTGCGGATGCGAATTAAGATAATTTACTATCCTGAGTGCATTTTCAACATGTCTCTCTACGCGGAGTGAAAGTGTTTCAAGCCCCTGAAGAAACAGAAATGCATGAAACGGTGAAATAGTTGCACCTGTATCTCTGAGAAGGATTGCCCTGATATATGTTACAAATGCAGCCGGACCAGCAGCATCAGAAAAACTTACACCATGATAAGACGGATTCGGTTCTGAAATCCACGGATACTTTCCTGAAGCTTTCCAGTCAAAACTACCGCTTTCAACGATAATTCCACCGATAGCTGTTCCATGACCACCTATAAACTTTGTTGCTGAATGAATAACAATATCTGCTCCGTATTCTGCCGGACGAAGAAGATATGGGGTGGCAAATGTATTATCAACCACAAGCGGAATTCCTCTGGAGTGTGCGAGATCAGCAAGCTTTTTAATATCAACAGCATTGGAATTCGGGTTGCCAAGCGTTTCGATATACAGAGCTTTTGTTTTATCGTTTATCGCCCCCAGAATCTCTTCTTCATTATATGGATCCACAAAAGTAGTTGTTATCCCGTAATGAGGAAGTGTATGAGCCAGAAGATTATATGTACCGCCATAAATAGTTTTTGAAGCTACTATATTCTCTCCCTGTTCAGCAAGTGCCTGAATTGTATATGATACGGCAGCTGCACCTGAAGCCAGTCCCAAGCCAGCAACACCGCCTTCAAGAGCTGCAACTCTCTTTTCAAAGACCTCCTGTGTTGAATTAGTAAGTCTTCCGTATATATTTCCTGAATCTTTAAGGGCAAAACGGTCTGCTGCATGCTGTGCGCTATGGAACACATAAGATGTTGTTGCATAAATCGGAACGGCTCTTGAATCTGTTACCGGATCAGCTTCTTCCTGTCCAACGTGAAGCTGTAAAGTTTCAAAATGATATTTTTTCTGTGACATAATTTGTACCTCCCAAATATATAATTCATATTTATAATTCCTATCTGTTTGATATGCTTTATTATATCATCTGGATGATGATTTGTCAATGAAATAATATTAATTTGTGTTATTCGAAAAATCAATATTCAGTTATAGTTTTTATCTATAACTGAATATTAAACTGATAAGTTAAATATTTATGCCAGTATAGAGGGATTAAAGACAGCTCTCCCGGAAGTTTCTTTTAATCCAACAAGAACATCAACTGACCGAATAATATTTTCTCCCCTTATTATCACTTCGTCAGGCCTGAAAGCAGGCAATACCCCGTTTCCATCAATCGTGGAATACGGGATAAGTCTTGTTCCCCTGAATATGTCTGACCTGACAATCTCATCATAAACTTCATCCGAAGATATGTTTTTACCCGTAAATTCCTTAATAATATCAGCAGGACAAACTATAACCGGTTTTCCGCTGAAAAGATCTGTTACTGAATTTCCCGTATCAGAAAGACCTTCCAGTGTTACAAAATTATTCCCGTTTTTTATTATTACCGAAAATGAGCCGCTGCTCTTAGTATCTCTGTCAAGTACGGTTCTTATCCCGCATATTAAAAAATACGACAAAGCCGTAAATATTATCAGACTAAACAAGGATACGTCGATATACACGAATGAATTGTTTATACACAGATACTCTGGTTTTATAAAATACCTAAGTCCAATTATTATCCCTGCAAACAGAAAATTAATTATGTAAAAATACACTATCAATCGTATATATTCTTCCCTGCTTTTTCTTCTGAATCCCATGAGTACAACAATCACAGCTGCGGCTGCCTTAATAATAAAAGTCAGAAAAAAGTTTAGTTCAGGTATAAGAATAACAAGAGAAAAAAGGCTGCCTGTAACTGAAGAAATAACCAAACCCGGAGTATCGATTGAAGAATGAGCAATTCTTGATGTTGCTTTAAGAAGAAAATAATTTACATATATATTGAGTACAATAAGTACATCTATATAAATAACGTTCAAATTAATCACAGCCTTATTTTTCTTGTTAAAATCATTATACTCCCGTTATTATGAAAAAATTGTCGAAAATAGTCTTCAAAAATAAAAAACCGAAAAATACTGAAAAATCATTTCAGTATTTTTCGGTTAAAGTTAATCTTCAATAAATACTCTGAATGCTCTGTACGCCATATAAACGTCAGCCTTTGCTACTACTTCATAAGGTGCGTGCATCGAAAGAACGGGAACGCCCAGATCAATAACGTCAACATTCAGATTGGCAATATAGGCAGCAACCGTTCCGCCACCGCCTGCGTCAACCTTACCAAGTTCACCGGTCTGCCATATTACATTGTTTTTGTTCATAAGAGTACGGATTCGGCCTGTATATTCTGCTGAAGCATCCGATGTTCCTGATTTGCCGCGTGCTCCGGTATATTTTGTAAGAACCACACCATAGTTTATATATGAAGAATTCTTCTTTTCCATCACACTTGGGAATGTTGGATCAAAAGCAGCATTTACATCAGCTGAAAGACATTCTGAATTCGAAAGAACCGTCGTTCCTCTTGCCCCGAATTCAAAAGCAAGATCTTCAATAAAATACTTAAGATATGATGAATTAAGTCCCGTATTTCCGTCACTTCCTGTTTCTTCTTTATCAGTAAGAACCGTTACGGCTGTTTTCTTTGGTGTTCCTGTAGTATCAAGGATAGCTCTGAGGGCAGGATATGCACAAACTCTGTCATCATGTCCGTATGATCCGATCATGCTTCTGTCAAATCCAATATCCTGAGCCTTAAAAGCCGGAACCGCTTCAAGTTCCGCAGATAGAAAATCTTCTTCAGTAATACCATACTTATCGTAAAGAATAGAGAGAATATTAAGTTTTACAAGTTCGCTTTCATTATCTGACTTAAACGGTCTTGATCCGATAATAATGTTCAGATCCTCACCGGAGATAATATTTCCGCCTGTCTTCTTCATCTGTTCAGAAGCAAGATGAGGAAGAAGGTCACTTATAACGAACACCGGATCGGTTTCATTTTCACCTATATTAACTTCAACCTGTGTACCGTCAATAAGAACAACAACACCATGAAGTGCAAGAGGAATAGCCGTCCACTGATATTTTTTTATCCCGCCGTAATAATGTGTTTTAAAAAGTGCAATCTCATTATCTTCATAAACCGGACACTGCTTAAGATCAAGTCTTGGAGAATCAATATGGGCAGCATTAATTCTAACTCCGTTTTCTATTGACTCAGTACCAATAACAGCGAGTATAAGGGCCTTTCCCCTGTTATTCACAAAAATTCTGTCACCTGATCTGAGTCCCATGCCAGGCTTATATTCTTTAAACCCTTTTGCTTCTGCAGCTTTTAATGCAAACTTAACTGCTTCGCGTTCCGTTTTTGAAGCATTAAGGAACTGCTTATAATCCTCAGAAAATGTATTTATAGACTTAACTTCATCATCTTCAATGAGTTGATACACATTTTTTTTATTGTAAAAAAGCTTCTCCTTTAATTCTTTTTCAGGAGATTTTTTATTTTCCTTACTCAAACTAATCACTCCAGATCTTTGAATTTGTTATAATAATATTTTTTTATCTTATCTGACATTTCCCCGACAATATCATCAAGGCCTTCCATGTCTTTATTATTTTTGATAATAAAATCAGAATTATCCACAAAGAATTTTTCTGTGTGCTGAGAATTCATGCGTGAACGTGCCTGTTCTTCTGTAAGGGAATCACGTTCCATAATACGCTGAAGTCTTATTTCTTCATCCGCAATAACTGAAATTATTATTTCACAAAAATCATCCGCCCTGCTCTCAAATAGTGTAGGGGCATCAAGGAGTATAAGTTTTTTTCCGTTTGATGAATTTTCCCTTATCAGTGTGAGAATCTGGGATGTAATGTATGGATAAGTAATACTATTGAGAAGCTCAAGTTTTGATGGATTATTAAAAACTATATCAGCGAGTTTCTGCCTGTCAAGAGAACCATCTTCCCTTATGATATGTGTACCAAAACATTCTGCAACTTCACGCAGACAAGTAGAACCGGTTTCCATTATTGTCCGTGCAACTCCATCTGCATTTATTACTGCAAACCCGTTTTCTCTGAAAATTCTGCATGCAGTAGTTTTCCCCGAACCAGTCTGGCCAGTCAGTCCAATAACCATAACTCCGTCTAAATTGTTCACGATTCTACCACCTCATAGCCAGCTGCTCTGATAAGACGGTTATAAACTGCAAGTCCTATCCCTTCTCTTCTCGGAGCACGTACATATAGTGTTTTTATTCCCTTTTTATCTGCTTCTCTTAATCTCTCAAAAAGCTGCTGAGCCTGTTCCTCAGGAGTTGATCCGTAAGTCATGTAGTTGTACGGAAAATTCTCGGCATCATAATCAAAAATAAGGCTGCAGGAATCCTGCTCTGTCTGTTCAGAAACATATTTTTTAAACAGTTCAAAGCCCTCACGAACTAATATTACACGTGCTTTCGGGGAATAATGCTTATACTTCATCCCTGGTGAAAGAACTTCCTTTACTTCAGGAGCTTCATCAGAAGTAATGTTTTTATCAATTATAACGTCATCTACAATTGAATTCAGCTGTTCAGGTGTTATAAATCCAGGTCTTAGAATTCTTAATGAATCATAACCCTCGAATGATATTACGGTTGATTCGAGACCGACAGAACATCTGCCACCATCTACAACCGCAGCAATCCTTCCGTTCATATCATCGATTACATGCTGTGCACTTGTAGGACTAGGTGAACCTGAAAGATTTGCCGATGGAGCAGCAAGCGGTTTACCAACAAGATCAATAACCTTTCGCATTATTTCATTTTCCGGCATTCTTACTGCTACTGTTTCCAGCCCGCCCGTTACTATATACGGTACATTATTTCTCTTTGGAAGTATCATAGTAAGAGGACCAGGCCAGAACTTTTCGGCGAGGCGATATACAACGGAAGGAATATCCTCTGCATATTCTTCCATCATAGAGATACTGGAAACATGGATAATAAGCGGATTATCAGCTGGTCTTCCCTTCGCTTCAAAAATCTTTGCAACAGCCTTTTCATTTGTTGCATCAGCTGCAAGTCCATATACAGTTTCAGTAGGAAGTCCTACCACTTCACCGTCTCTTAGCAATGCGGCTGCTGCCTCAAGGTCGCTGTCGCTGCTGCTTAAACAATTTATTTCTTTCATACACTCATTATTGGATTCGTTTTTCGAACCGTACTACTCCTTCTAAATTAAAGTAATTTCCCTAAAAAATCAGTTTTCATTCTGCATTGCAAGTTTTGCTGCCTGATCTGCAGTTGCAAGTGCATCTATTACTTCTTCTATATGACCGTTAAGTACATCATCAAGTTTATAGAGAGTAAGACCGATACGATGATCAGTAATTCTTCCCTGCGGATAATTGTATGTTCTGATTCGTTCAGATCTGTCACCTGTACCGACCTGCATTTTTCTTTCCGATGCAATTTTGTCAGCCTGTTCCTGCGAAAGAGCCTCATAAAGTCTCGAACGAAGAATCTTCATTGCCCTTTCTTTGTTTTTAAACTGGCTTCTCTCATCCTGACACTCAACAACTGTGCCGGTTGGAAGATGAGTTATACGTACAGCTGATTCTGTTTTATTGATATGCTGACCACCAGCACCACTGGCTCTAAAAACATCAATCTTGAGTTCTGACGGATTTATCTCAAGTTCAACTTCATCTGCCTCAACGAGAACTGCGACAGTAACAGTTGAAGTATGAATACGTCCCTGTGATTCGGTTTCCGGAACACGCTGCACTCTGTGAACGCCGCTTTCATACTTAAATCTGGAATAGGCTCCGTCACCTTCGATTGAAAAACTTATTTCCTTGAAACCGCCAAGTTCCGTTTCATTTGAATTGAGTACTTCCTGTTTCCATCCCATTGATTCGGCATACATGGTGTACATGCGATAAAGTGAATTTGCAAAGAGTGCCGCCTCTTCACCGCCTGCACCGCCTCTGATCTCAATAATAACGTTTTTTTCATCATTAGGATCTTTTGGTAAAAGTAAAATCTTAAGCTCATCTGTAAGTGAATCCATTTTTTCCTTCTGTTCCTCATATTCAAGCTGAGCCATTTCCTTCATCTCTTTGTCAAGTCCGCCTGCATCCAGCAGTTCCTTTGCCTCTTCAAAGTTTGATTTTGCACGAAGATATTCGTTATATTTTTCTACAATCGGTGTTAATGATTTGTACTCCTTCATCAGTTGCGTATATAAAGAGTTATTATTTATTACTGACGGGTCAGAAAGTTTCTGATTAATTTCATCATACTTCTGTGCTGTGAGATTTAATTTTTCAAACATAAATTCTGCATTCCTTTTTGACAATAGTTTTATATGAAGTAATCAGCTTATCACTAAGGTTCTTTCTGTACCCTGATAACCTGTCTGATTTTATTTTCTATCTTGCCTCTGGGTACCATAAATTCTCGTGAACATCCAAGACACTTAAGTCTGAAATCAGCGCCGGATCTAATGACATAAAATTCATTTTTTCCGCATGGGTGATTTTTTTTCATTATAAGCGTATCGCCCGGTCTTATATCCATAGTACCCTCCTGTTTACAATATATGCACTCTATATTATAAACTATTTTTTTGAAATAAGCAATAATATTCTTCATATTTTTTCGAAAAAAATATATATAAAATTTTATGCATTTTTATTCGCCGCATAGTTTTATATAACATCATCATTCTTTCATTTTCGTTCATAATTGATTTTATTTTAAATAAAGTGTATAATAAAATCTGAATACTGAAATACATATATGAAAGGATAGAAAAAATTGACTTATAAAACACATCTTGCCACAGGATATACAGCAGCCCTTCTTTTTACTAATCCATCTTCACTTTCTGAACTTGTAATGTGTATAGGAGTTTCTTCAATTGGTTCAGTAATAAGCGATATTGACGCCTCTACTTCTGAGAGCAGAAAAAATCTAGGAAAAGTTTTAGCAGCCTCGGCAATCGGAATTGCTGTGATACTGGCCGGAGATTATTTCTGGAATCTCGGAATAGTATCGCGTTTCAGAAACAGCGCAGCGCTGATGAGACTGTTTACTGGATTTATAGCGTTTATAGGAATCTGTATTTTCGGAGAACACAGACCGCACAGGTCATTTATGCATTCACTTTTAGGTGTTGCTGCAATAACATTTAGTTTTTCAGTTATTATCCCTTCATCAGCAAAATATTTGGCTGTTTCAATGCTCTCACACATCTTAATAGATATGCTGAACAAGAAGAAGATACAACTTTTCTACCCTCTGAAAAAACCAAAAATTGGCTTCAATATATGTTACGCTGACGGAATGGTAAACCGGATGCTGTTTTTCTTAGCTTCCGCTGCTTCTGTTTTACTGATTGCACTCAAACTTTATGATATTATTCCTAAGATGTTTTAACCTAAAAAAACCCCTCATCTTTTCTGAAAGATGAGGGGTTTTTAAGATTTAAACTATATATTTTCCGAAACTATATAATCAGACGTCTACACCGAAGCTCTTGCAGAGTGCTTCAAGACCTCCCTGATATCCTGCTGCAACGGCAGAGAATTTCCAGTCGTTATTGTTCTTGTAGATTTCACATACTACAATTGCTGTTTCAATTGAAAAGTCCTCTACAAGGTCAAATCTTAAAACTTCTTCGCCAACCATGTCATCATCAGTTGCCATCTTAGCAACGTGAACATAAGCATTGGAAACCTGTCCGAAGTTCTGCTTTCTGTTTACTGCATCATGAATTGTAACTGTGATAGCGATTTTGGAAATATTAGCTGGAATCTTGGAGAAGTCAATCATGATTACTTCATCGTCACCGTCTCCGTCACCTGTACGGTTATCACCTGTATGAACTACCGCTTCATTTCTGCTCTTAAGGTTATTGTAGAAGATAAAATCTTCGTCACAGGTAACCTTGCCGTTTTCACCAAGAAGAAAAGCTGCTGCGTCAAGGTCGAAATCATATCCGCCGTCATACTTGTTTGTGTCCCATCCAAGACCGATAAGTGCCTTCACTATTCCTTTGTCAAGACTTACTCTCTGTCCTTTTGATAAACTTACTGCCATTGTTTTATACCTCCCAATAAAGTATTTATATTTTAATGCTTTCACATTAATTATCAGATAAATCTCTTAATTATCTGAGCTACTCCGTCATCTCTTGTGCCTTCACCTACGGCATTAAACTTCCATTCGCCGTCTTTTCTGTATAACTCACCGAATACCATCGCAGTCATACCGTCGTAGTTGTCTGATAGATTGAATCTGCAGATTTCCTGATTGTTATCTGAATTTACTATTCTGATAAAAGCGTTCTTGATAAGACCAAAGTGCTGCGCTCTCTTTGTTGCTTCATAAATAGTTACAGCGAAAACGATCTTGTTGTACTGCTGCGGAAGATCACTTAAGTAAACAAGCACCTGTTCATCATCACCATCACCGGCACCTGTAAGGTTATCACCCTGATGAATGATACAGTGTGTCTTATGTGTAAGATTGTTGTAGAAAACTACATCATCCTTACTTCCGAGTTTATCATTGGTAAGTGCGATAGCTACTGCATCACAGTCGATATCCTGGTTTCTGCCACCGAAAAGGCTGAACTTTTTCGGTGCTTCATCCCATCCTAAGCCTACCATTACTCTCTTAAGTCCTGCATTTCCTTTTGTAAGATCAATCTTCTGACCTTTTTGTAAATTAACTGCCATTTTTCTTTCTTCCCTTCTTATTTATTTTTCATAATTGCTTTTCTGATAAGGTCAACCGGAATGATGGAGAATGCCATAACAAGTACCACGAGCCATTCTACAAAGTCGAGTCCATGACATCTGAGTACTGCTCCGCCGAGATATGTCATAAGAATCTGTACAACTGCAATTATTCCGAGAACCTTAAGAAATCCTTTGTTTCCGCCTATATTTTCAAAAAGATTTGTTTTATCTGTTCTTGCATTAAATGCATTGAATACCGCTGAGAAGATAAAGAATGCAAAATATGCTGTACCTAACTCCAGATACGTATCACCGGCTGAAAAGTCAGCTGGGTTAAATAACTTCGTGCTTTCAAGTCCTTCAACGAATATTTTCTGAAGAGGTGTAAATACAAGCATAAGGAATCCGAGAGCAAACATCCATAGACTTCCTGTGATAATACTGCTCCACATCTTCTTGCTTACGATATTTTCGGAACGTTTCTTTGGTTTTTCCTGCATAAATCTCTTGAGTGCCGGCTCTCCGCCAAATGCGAGAGCTGCGAGTGTATCCATAACAAGATTTACCCAGAGAATCTGAATAACTGTAAGAGGTTCGTTAATGCCGACAAGCGGACATACAAATGAGATAAGAACAGCCGCAACGTTAATTGTAAGCTGGAATATGATAAACTTTCTTATACTGTTAAAAATAGTACGTCCATAGAGGATAGCCTTGTCGATTGAGTTAAAGTTATCATCAAGAATAACGATATCACTTGCTTCCTTGGCAACTTCTGTACCGCCGCCCATTGCAAAACCAACGTCTGCTTTTTTTAGTGCCGGTGAGTCATTTACACCGTCACCTGTCATACCAACAACCAGTTCAAGTTCCTGTGCTATTCTTACAAGACGGCTCTTGTCTGTAGGAAGTGCTCTGGCAATTACTCTTATATCAGGAAGTACTTTCTTGATTTCGTCATCTGACATCTTCTGAAGTTCATCAGATGTAAGCACAACATCGCTGTCTGATGTAAGGAGATTTGCTTCCCTTGCAATTGCAACGGCTGTATCCTTACGGTCACCTGTAATCATTACTACCTGTACACCAGCCTGATGTACTTCTGCGATAGCTGTTACAGATTCAGGACGGACTTCATCTCTGATTCCAAGAATACCGATAAATGTCCATTCTCCTTCAGGGAGTGAATCCTCGCCAAGAGCTTCATCTGCTACAGCAAGTCCGAGAACTCGGATGGCACGTCCGGCAAGTTCATTTATCTTGTCATCAATTGCTTTTGCATTGGTGAATTCCTGCTTGTTTCCGTTTTCATCAAAATAATATTTACAGCGTGATATTAATTTTTCAGGAGCACCCTTGATAAGTGTATAATTATAATCACCGCTTACCTGGGTTGCCGAATACTTGTTTGTACTGTTGAATGGTATAGAAGCTACCTTTTCAACATTTACACCTTCCGGAATACAGTTGACAGCAAACCCGAGAACAGCCTTTTCTGTAGCATTTCCGCCTACAACTGTTGCTTTTCCGTCTTCGCGTGAAATAATAGAAGTTGTGTTATGGTGAATTGCAACTGACATTATCTTTCCAAGACCACCCTTAACTTCTTCAGCCTTAGAATATTCTGTCATATTTCCGTCAACAAAAGTAACTACTTCAAGTTTACCCTTTGTAATTGTACCTGTTTTATCTGAGAAGAGAATATTAAGACTTCCGGCAGTTTCAATACCGTTAATCTTTCTTACAAGAACATTGTCCTTGAGCATCTTGCCCATGTTCATTGCTGAAACAAGTGCAATCATAAGAGGAAGTCCTTCAGGAACAGCCATAACTATGATAATAACAGCAAGGATAATTGCATCAAGAATATCGCCAAGAACCGGTGCAAATCCACTTGAAAAATAAGTTCCGAATCCGCCGCCTGTCATAATTCTCTGAATCATCAGAGCAACGGCAATTGCAATACCGCCTATATAACCGAACTTACTGATACCGTTTGCGAGATTTGAAAGTTTTACCTTAAGAGGACTTTCTCTGTCATCATCCTGCTGGAGTTCCTTGGCAATCTGTCCGTAAACTGACTTGTCGCCTACTACAGTTACTTCCATTACTGCGTTACCGGAACATACAACAGAACCTCTGAATACTTTATACGGGTTAAGGAAATCCATTGCTTCGCCTTCATCTGAATAATTTTCAGGAACTGGGATTTTGCTTGCTTCCTTTGATTCACCGTTGAGTACAGACTGATCAACTTTGATATCACCGTCAACTATCTGTCCGTCAGCCGGAATCTTATCACCTGACTGAAGAAGAATGCAGTCGCCAACTACGATATCGTCAATCGGCACTTCCTGAATAGAACCGTTTCTGTAGATCTTGCAAGTAATCTTCGAAGCTTCTTCCTGGAGTTTCTGGAAAGCATTTTCGTTTCTGAATTCTGAAAATGTTGATACAAAAGTAGCAAGCGCAATTGCAATTGCTATACCAACAGGTTCATACCACTCTACATCAACATCCTTGAGTACACCTGTAGCACCAAGAATAAAAATAAGAAGATTAACTCCGAGAGCTACGCAAAGGATTTTGATCATCGGATCCCCAAAGTTGCCCATTAACTTGTCAAAGAATGTTTCTCCCTGAACCTCGCTAAGCTTATTGGAACCATGTTCGTTTCTGGACTTTTCCACCTGTTCACTGGTAAGCCCAAATTTCTTTTCCTTGGAATTTTCCATATTTTTCTCCTTTTCTTTTATTTATTTATTTATGAAAAGCTCTGCATGAAGCAGCAGGCTGTTTTCATCTCTTATCAATCTGAATGATATTCCGTCCTTTATCTCAAAGGCATATCCTTTTGGAATGGTCATTCCATCAGGTGAAAGAAGATTGTCAAGCGCAATGTTTACCAGATAGTATTTATCATCTGTGTGTTTAATATACGCCTTTACCTCTCTGTCAGCTGCCTTTTCATCCGGAAATATATTGGAATAAAGATTCCAGTTACAGATTGGCATCTTGTCATCAGCAATAAGTTCTGACGTTTTAAACCATCTGCCTGTGAAACCTTTTCGCTGTGTGTAAAAGTTCAGTTTCATTACAGTATCGTCTTTTATTCTCTCTTTACAAAACGGACAAACAGGTTTTTCAGGATTGTAGAGAACAAAATATTTTTTTTCGCAATTAGGATTGGTACACCTGCGAAGAAGGTTCCATGTCTTTATCAGACCTCTTTCCCACTCCATAGCAGTTGGTCTTTCTGTAGGATTATGAAGTCCTTTTGAAAATGCCCTGAGAAACAGTTCTTCGAGATAAGGACCGAGATCCTGAATAGTTACCTCAAGATCTGACGGTCTGTTTGAAGTATCATCAGGATCTTCAATAAATGTTGCACATTTTCCCAGACACAGATAATCATCTTCTTCCGCATCCTGTGAATAAATCTTAGGCCCTATTATCGGATGTCTTAAAAAAATATATTCATAGAACAAAACCGCCATTGAATGGAGATCTGTCTGAACACTCGGAAACTTTCTGTCTTTTCTGTCCATACCAAGCGTCTGCAAAATTTCAGGTGCGACATATCCTCTTGTTCCGATAACCTCCGGAGGATATAGTCCCGGTACTACCAGAGAATCGATATCTATGATAACACATGTACCGGAACGAGGATCAACAAGCACATTGTTACATGAAAGATCTGAGTGTGCAAGTCCTGCCTGATGCATTCTCCTGAGTGATCTTGCAAGGAGAATAGACATCTGGAGCATTGACCTGAAATCACCTAATTCAGGTGAATTAAGATACTTACGACTTTTTCCGGTAAACCAGTTACTTTTTTTATCTTTTCCTTTTAACTTAAGAATCTGTGAAGCATTTTCACCAAAGAAAAAGTTTGCAGGATATGAGGGACAAACTATTCCGAACTCCGGTCTGACAACCGTTGCAACCGGCCAGCAGAAACATCTTTCAAAGTATGCCGCTGTTTGTTTGTCATTACCCTTAGCACCGCCGTATTCTTCAGCAAGTGTAGGATTGTATTTACCGATAATCGCATTTATCCGGTCTCTTATGGCTGGATTTTCAGCATTTTCCGGATCGTTGAAAAACTGTATTACGTAGGATTTGTCCGGTGTAAAATAGGTGTATTTCATACCGCCTCTCGGAGGGTTATCAGTAACAACATATTCTATCTCTTTTCCGTTACTTAGAAGCGCACGTCTTATTTTTTCCATGAACCAGTCCTCATTTTTCTGTAAGCTCGCATATAAGAAGTGTTCTGTCATCGAACGAACCGCGTTGAGTATAGTTATCAAGCCATCTTAACAGTCTGTCCTTCCTTGTTTCAGGCAATTCTGTTTTAAAGCTTTCGAGTGACGCTTTTCTGATTAGATTTTTATCATTCCACAACTGTTCTGTTGTTATGCCGGCTGATTCTGCAACTGATGAGGCATACTGAACCGCAACAAGCTGTTCGTTATCATTAACCCAGGGATATGATACCGGACTTGCTATGGTATATGCTTTTTCTTCAGAATTTTCATCCTGTTCCGGAATGTCAAGAACACCGTTTAATTCAAGATCAAGATAAAGCCTGAGAAGTTCCGGCATATTCGGAAAATAGTCATCAGCCACTCCGTCAGTCATAAGCATTATCGCAGAAGTTCTGCTTCTCATAATCTTGGTTTTTGTCATCAGCGTTTCCTTGCGTTTCATGGATTCGGATGTAAGAAAATCTGTCTCTCCTGAATATTTACCGCTGTCAGGCTGTCCGAGTATCCTGAGCGCCTTATCAAAATCCGCATTTCTGTCAACAGAACAAATGATACCATCTCCTATCTGACAGGATACGGCAAACAGTTCCTTATGATCTTCAACAATAACAGGAATCGCAATACATATTAGAAAAGTACCGGAAAAATCTTTAAACTCAAGTTCTCTTCCAAGTAATTTACTGTATTCGTTTTTTGTTCTGCGCTCTTCAAAAGCTTCAGCCACAGCTGCATTGGCCTTGATTATTACGTCCTGAAGTACTGAAGCGTAATGACTGCATCCTTCCATAAATCCCTGATTGTCAAGAGGAAGCGACAGTTTTTCTTTCATATCTTCATCTGTAACGCTAAGATATTCTCTAAGACCGGCAACTGCAGCACGACACGATTCTTTTGCTCCTATTCTTGAATACTTTTTCGAACCTGCCCCGTCTGAAACAGCAAGTACTGTCCATTCACCGACGCTGCCAAATTCAAACCAGTCGTCACAATTTGTGCCGTCATGTTTATGTTTTTTTCCGCGCACTCTGGCACCTGTAATCCTTATGCCGTCAAACTCATATTCAGAAGCAGTATATTCTTCATGAGGTTCCGGCTCATTTTCAGGTACTCCGTTGTATTTCCACAGAGACGCTGTTTTATCTGTAATATTTGTAATTTCTTCTTCCGGATTAAGATATTTTTCGAGTTCAGTTTCGGTTACTGTTACAAGCTCCTCAGCCTCAACGTCTATTATTCCTTCACCGGATAATTTATCATTATTCTTTTCCACTTTCCGCACCTGCTGTTAAGGAACAATAACAAATCCCTGTGGAGGTGCCGGAAGTTCAATCGGCTGTCCAGGCATTGCGTCAACGCTTCCTGAGGACATTTTTATCGAACCGGATACCCATGCAAAGAACTGAGCAAGGTCGCCTGCTGAAAGACTGTTCATCATAAGAACATTGTTTGTAATCTTTTTGAGAACTGAAGTATCAGCCTGTGCACCTGCAGCACATGCTATAATGTTTGCCGGCTTGCTGTTTCTGAGTTCCTCAGCCGCATCTTCCCAGTCATCCGTCGGAGCACCGTCAGTCAGAATGAAAACCAGAGGTTTCCAGTCACCCTTCTGATCTGGTCCGGCTTTGTGAACTTCATCGTTTATGCACTCTGTAAGAAGTCGAAGTGCAGCACCAAGTGAGGTAATTCCGTTTGCCTGAAGATCAGGTTCCTTAAAGGACATTATCTCTGTAAGCGGGCAAACCTGTCTTGCAACGCTGTCAAATGTTATTACTGAAAGATATGCCGTTTCAAGTGCCTGCGGATCACTTTTCAGTTCCATAAGAAGTGCCTTTACGCCCTGTCTTACAGCTTCAATTGGTTCACCGTTCATCGAACCCGAAGTGTCAAGTAATAAATAAACCGGTAATCTTCTTGTGTAGTCAGCCATAATAAATGTCATCTCCTAAAAAAATAATAAAAATAGTTGTTTTCTCTCTATGTACTAACTTTTGAACTTAATTAAAGTTCAAAAGAACCGATAAGAAGTTATAACCAACCTATCCCCATAGAATATTGATATTATATACTTATTTTTCTTACTTGTCAATAAAAAAATTAAAAAATGTATCTATTTTTTTACGATTTATGAATTTTTCACAATATTTAACAGCGTTTTTTATTAGTCAAAACAAACAAAACAAACAAGCCATATATCTGTAATAAACAGACATACGGCTTGTTTGATTACAATTTGTATGTGTAAGCAATTATGAAATAATATTTTCACAAATCAGACTGCATATCCTTTTGATTTGATTACTGCTATAACTTCATCAACATATTTTGCACAGATCTCATCCGATTCTGCTTCTACCATTACTCTTACAAGAGGTTCGGTTCCGCTTCCTCTTACAAGAATGCGTCCGTTATTTCCAAGAGCCTCCTCAACCTTCTTTACTGAAGCAAGAACATCAGCGTCATTCATTGTATCATTCTTATCAGTTACTCTGACATTCTTAAGCAGCTGCGGAAAAATAGTAACAGGTTCTGCAAGTTTTGCCAGGCTCATCTTTGATTCAAGGACTACTTCCATAATCATGAGTGAAGTTAATATACCGTCACCGGTTGAAGCATATTTACCGAAAATGATATGTCCTGATTCCTCACCGCCAAGTTTATATCCGTTGGCTGACATATTTTCATAAACATACTTGTCTCCTACTGAAGTTTTTTCATATGAAATTTCTTCACTGTCAAAAGCCTTATAAAGACCGATGTTTGACATTATAGTTGTTACAACTGTATTTTTTTCAAGCTGTCCCTTATTCTTCAGATACTTGCCGCAGATATAGAGGATAAGATCACCGTTAATCAGTCTGCCGTTTTCATCGACAGCAAAGCATCTGTCGGCGTCACCGTCATATGCGAAACCTATATCACATTTTTCCTCTGTAACAAACTTCTGAAGTGCTTCTGGATGTGTGGAACCGCACCCGTCATTTATGTTTGTACCGTCAGGAGTATTGTTTATAACATGAGTCTCTGCTCCGAGCGCATCAAAAACACTTTTGGCAATAGCTGAAGCACTTCCGTTTGAGCAGTCGAGGGCAACCTTCATGTTTTTGAATGAACGGGTTGCCAGAGAAATAAGAAAACCGATATATCTGTTTCTTCCGGCACTGTAGTCTACCGTACGGCCTATCTTTTCACCTGTGGCAAGAGGTATTGAGTTCGGATCTCCATCTATGTACTCTTCTATCTTACTGATGGTTTCGTCATCAAGCTTTTCTCCTCTGCAGTTCATAACTTTTATTCCGTTGTCATAATATGGATTATGGCTTGCTGAAATCATGATACCGCAGTCAAACTCATCCGTTTTTGTAACATAAGCGACACTTGGAGTAGTTGTAACATGCAGCAGATACGCATCGGCACCTGAAGCTGTAATACCTGCTGCCAGTGCATATTCAAACATATATGAGCTTCTTCTTGTATCTTTTCCTATTACTATCTTACATTTTTCTTTATCCTGTGAATAATACCATCCTAAAAATCTTCCTACTTTAAAGGCATGGTCTACTGTAAGATTCTTATTGGCTTCTCCCCTGAAACCATCTGTACCGAAATATTTTGACATGATAATTTTTCTCCTTTGAAAATTGGTATGTTTCCTAATAACATACTATGCATAAAATTATACATCTTTTTCATAATAAAATCAAGTATAACCGGTTTTTTATTAAACATTTATTTTCTCCACTAAATCTGCATATTGTCAGTTGAATTTTTAACGTTATTATTGTATAATATTTTTTAGATTTTATATATTGTTAATAAATTTTGTATTTTAAAAGAATACAAATTATTAATCTATAGAAAGAGGATTGTATATTATGTCAAAGAAACTTAAAAAATTTTTATCAAGCAGTTTTGCGCTTTTAACTGCTCTGTCCATGACTGCAGGAATGCCGCTTTTCACTTCAAGCGCTGACGAATCATTTTACTTCATGGATCACTTTGAAGATGGTAACCACAGCTGGACTGGACGCGGAGCCGCAAAGCTTCAGCTCGACAGCAGTGATCCGTATGACGGAGTAAACTCGCTTCTCGTATCCGGGCGTACTGCTGCATGGAACGGTGCCATGAAAGAACTTGATATGACTCTTTTCAAGCCGGGCGGAACATACAGTTTCAGCTGTAATGCAATGCAGAATGCCGGCGGCTCATCTGAAACATTCTACATGAAACTTCAGTATGTTGATGCTTCCGGAACAACAAAATATGATCCTATTGCAGAAGCTACAACAATGAAAGGTGAATGGGTACAGCTTGCCAATTCTGAATACACTATTCCTTCCGACGCTTCATCAGCATTTCTTTATATCGAAACAGCTGAAGGAACCTTTGATTTTCTTATAGACAATGCTGTAGGCGCCGGTGAAGCAACAGAGATTGAAGGTCCCGGTGAAAAGAAACTCAAATACGGTGATGTAGACTATGATGGTATAATAAATATCCCTGACCTTTGTCTTGTAAAAGACGGACTTGTCAACGGATTCAGTGATACATCACAGAAGGTTGCAGCCGACTGTAACCGCGATGGAAAAAACGATGCTGAAGATGCGATTCTCATTCAGCAGTATCTTCTTGGTCTGATTGATGAATTCCCTAAGCCTGATAATGTATGGGATAACTATCAGGAAACTGCAACTCCTCAGATGCAGAAGTTCTATTCAGATTCTATCTACCAGATGGGTAACACAGCAAGACTCCGTCAGAAAGTTGAACAGGCTGAATCCGGTAAGGAAACTACTGTTGCATACATCGGCGGTTCTATTACTGAAGGAAACGGTCTTGATACATGCTATGCAAAACGTTCATACAATTACTTTGCACAGACATTCGGCACTGGCAATAACGTAAAATATATTAACGCCGGTCTCTCAGGTACATCTTCAGTTGTTGGTCTCATGCGTGCGAAGAACGATATTCTGAATAAGAACGCTGATGTAATCTTTATCGAATTCTCAGTAAATGACCATCCTGAAGAGATATATAAAAAGAGCTTTGAATCACTTGTTAAGCAGTGCCTCTCACAGCCAAATGATCCTGCTGTAATTATCCTCATCACAAGATCAAAGGGCGGTTACTCAATGCAGGAACAGATGGTTAAGGTTGGTCAGAACTTCAATGTTCCGATAATCAGCATGGATACAGCTCTTACAAAGGCATTTGAAAGCGGAACACTCAAGAAAGAAGATTATTTCTCTGACGAATATCATCCGCATGCTGCCGGAAACGCACTTATCTCTGACTGTATTTCATATTTCTACAGACAGGCTCTTAAAACTGAAAACATGTCCACAGAGTACACTATTCCAGGTACTTCTGTATATGGATCTGAGTATTATACAGGTACAATTATTCCTCTTAATGAGCTTACAAACTTCAATGCAGGTTCATTCCAGACATCAAGCCACCCAAGATTCCCGTATGCATTCAACTTCCAGAAAGGAAGCGCAAACAACCCTATGACATTCAGAACTCAGGGCAAGGGTATCTTCATTGTCTATAAGTCAAACCAGAATTCATCACTTGGTATTCTTGACGTTACTGTAAACGGAAAGAAATCATCTATCAACGGAAACAGAAAATATGCATGGGGCGGTCCTGAATCTGACTGTGCATACTTCCAGAATACATCAGGCGAACTTAACGTATCTCTCAAGATGCAGAATGCAGGAACAGACTTCAGCATCTGGGGTATCGGTGTTGTAAAATAAGATACAGAATGTTAATCATTTACAAAACAGCCAAATCCGGACATATATCCGGATTTGGCTGTTTTTTTCTGAAACATTTCAGTCACTTCATTTTTTTATTTCACCGTAACAAGCACATCCGTTAGGACAGCATGAGCATTTTCCACCGCAAGAAGATTTTCCATTTTTATTATCCCTGTATATTTTTCTTGCTGCCAAAAAAAGCGTACCTGCAACTATTATTCCTATTATTAATGTAGCCATATCGACACGACCTTTCAATAAATTATGACATCTGCATTTCCTGACTAATCTCAGGAACACAGACAAAACAAATTATGATTTTAATCAACATTAGCTATAAGTCTGCAGCTCTCCTTATATGGTCGCACAAGCATATATACCATTAACGCAAGAGTAATAACAGCAAAGATAAGTCCGGTAACATTCGCACTTCCTGTTAAAAGAAGTCCGAACTGATATATGATAAGGGATACTGCATAGGCAAACAGACACTGATATGCAATTGCAAATGCTGTCCACTTCGGATTGTTCATCTCACGCCTGATAGCACCGATAGCCGCAAAGCACGGCGCACAGAGCAGATTGAAAACGAGGAATGAATATCCCGACAGTGCAGTGAAGCCTGATGTCATAAGTCCCCAGATCTCGTCACCGTTTTCTGATATTTCGCCGCCAAAGTGGAACAGCGTACCGAATGTGGCAACAACATTTTCTTTTGCGATAAGTCCTGTAACCGCTGCAACAGCTGCTTTCCAGTCGCCCCAGCCGAGTGGAGCAAACAGCGGAGCAATTATCCCTCCTGTCTTTGCAAGTACCGAGTTATCAAGATCCTCTGTCATTCCAAATGAACCGTTTTCAACTCCAAAACTTTGCATGAACCAGAGAACCACAGTTGAAAGAAGAATTATCGTTCCTGCCTTTTTGATAAACGACCAGCCACGTTCCCACATTGAACGGAGAACATTGCCGACGATAGGAAGATGATATGCAGGAAGCTCCATTACAAAGGGAGCTGGCTCTCCTGAAAACAGCTTTGTCTTTTTAAGCATAATTCCGGATATAATAATTGAAGCCATTCCTATAAAATACGCAGAAACTGCAACCCAGCCTGCGTTATCAAAAAGTGCACCTGCTATAAGTCCGATTATCGGAAGCTTTGCTCCGCAGGGAATGAATGTTGTTGTCATAATTGTCATTCTGCGGTCACGCTCGTTCTCGATTGTACGGCTTGCCATAACTGCAGGAACACCGCAGCCTGTTCCGATAAGCATAGGGATAAATGATTTGCCCGAAAGACCGAATTTTCTGAAAATTCTGTCCATTACGAAAGCGATACGAGCCATATATCCGCAGGATTCAAGAAATGCAAGAAAGATAAACAGCACAAGCATCTGAGGAACAAATCCGAGAACTGCACCCACACCGCCAATTATGCCATCAACTACAAGCCCTGTCAGCCATTCAGCACAGCCGGTATTCTCTAAAACAGAACGCGCCCCGGGGATTATCCATTCACCGAAGAAAACATCATTTGTCCAGTCTGTAGCCCATCCCCCTATGGTAGTTATTGAAACATAATACACAACAAACATTACTGCTGCAAAAACCGGCAGAGCAAGAAAACGGTTTGTGACCACCTTATCTATCCTGTCGGAGATTGTCAGACCACCTTTGTTCTTCTTTCTGAGACAATCTTCAATAATCGTGCCTATGTAATTATAGCGCTCGTTTGTGATAATGCTTTCACTGTCATCGTCCATTTCCTTTTCAGCGGATGTAATATCAGTCTCAATGTGAACCTTATCTGCCCCGGATATATTCAGTATTTCATACACTTTTTCATCACGCTCAAAAAGTTTTACAGCATACCATCTTTGCTGTTCTTCCGGGATATCATTGAGTACGCATTCCTCTATATGTGCAATCGCATGTTCCACACAACCGCTGAATTTATGCTGTGGTATTGTTCTGATACCTGATTCTGCTGCTTTGATTGCAGCAGCAGCAGCTTCATTTATACCGGTTCCCTTAAGTGCGGAAATTTCAACTACCTCGCACCCAAGCTCACCTGCAAGTTTTTCTGTATTTATCTTATCCCCGTTTTTTCGCACAACATCCATCATGTTCACTGCACAGACAACAGGAATTCCAAGTTCAGTAAGCTGAGTTGTAAGATAAAGATTTCGTTCAAGGTTTGTTCCGTCTATAATATTAAGAACAGCATCCGGACGTTCACCAATAAGATAGTTTCGTGCAACAACCTCTTCAAGAGTGTACGGTGAAAGAGAATAAATTCCCGGGAGGTCAGTAATAATAACATCTTTGCGTCCTTTAAGACGACCTTCCTTTTTCTCAACAGTAACCCCCGGCCAGTTTCCGACAAACTGATTAGAGCCTGTAAGAGCATTAAAAAGTGTGGTTTTACCTGCATTCGGATTTCCCGCAAGTGCAATTCTTATTTCCATAATAAATCCTTTCTAAAGTTAGAATAAGCTAACTTAACAATAAAAAAATTATTCGGTTTCTATCATTTCGGCATCTGCTTTCCTTAAAGAAAGCTCATATCCGCGAACAGTAACTTCAATCGGATCACCTAACGGTGCTGCTTTGCGGACATATATTTCGGTACCCTTTGTTATACCCATGTCCATGATTCTTCGCTTTACGGCACCCTCTCCGTTCAGCTTCTTTACTTTCACGGTTGAACCTATTTCAGCATTTTTCAGTGTCATTGAATCTCCTCCTTCACACCATAATTTTACATGCCATTTCTCCGGAAACAGCAACTCTTGAATCCTTAACACTGACAATAACGTTTCCGCCTGTTTTACTTATTACTGTCACTGTGCCTCCGGCAACAAAACCTAAGTTTTCAAGAAATTTTCTTGTATCGGGATTTCCACCGACCTTTTTAATGATTTTTTCTTCACCTGAATCTGCAAATGTAAGTGGCATCATAAATTCACCCTTTCGAATTGTTAGCATCAACTAACTTCAGAGTATTATGATTAAGTGTTAGATGTAGCTAACCCTTAATCATAATACTATCTTTAGGAATATTTGTCAAGCAATATTTTAAACTTTGTATTATTGAACAAAAAAGCCGGTTAGTTATAGGTAACTACTTATTAAAATAATAAAATCTCAATATATCAGTTACAGTATTGATTCAAAATACTTTTTAGTGCACTTGCACTTGCGTTATGTATTCTTGCCACAGGAATATCATGCTTTCTGGATTTCTGATTAACGCTGTTTAACATCTTATGGGAACATGTATTTGTGAATACAACCATAAGATCAGGAGTCCCCAGCTTTCTGTCAAAGTCTGACGGCATCTGTGTAAAAATCTTTGCCTTACAGTTATACTCCTCGCATATATCCTTGTATCTTGTCGCCATACGATCATTTCCGCCAACAACTACTACGCTCATTATATCACCTCCGTTCAGTTAGCTTTAGCTAACTTAACATAGTATATCATATAATGAAGTTTAATTCAAGTTTTTAGAGCGATTTTTTTCAAACACATTTCTGCCGTTACAAGCCGAAACAAGATTATCAGCAGTATTTTCATCATCAATTCTGTCGGAAACAGCCTTAAATCCGCAATCGAGGTCGACTGTAATTGACATTACATTCAAATAATGATATAATATAAATACAAGATAAACACATACACTTTTCATATAATTAGGAGGTACTTTTATGGCTGCTAATCAGGTTTTAGTTCAGTTTCGTGTAGACGGAGATTTAAAAAATGAAGTAAGTGAAATCTACAACGCTCTCGGAATGGATCTTCCTACTGCTTTCAGAATGTTTATGGTAAGAAGCAAAATGGTTCGTGGCATTCCATTCGCAACTACTCTGCCCGAAACAAGAGTTACAAGAGCAGAGGGACTTGCAGCATTTGAAGAATTAAGACAACAAGCTTCTGATGTGCCTGAAATGACACTTGATGAAATCAATGCTGAAATCGCAGAAGTTAGAAAGAACAGGAGATAAAAATGCAGATATATGCTGTAGTAGATACTAATGTAATTGTTTCAGCTCTTATTACAAAGAATCCGCAATCTCCGCCAAATCTTGTACTGCGAGAAATGCTTGACGGAAAAATCATTCCGTTGTATCATGCTGACATCATAGAAGAATACAGAGAAGTATTAAACAGAACAAAGTTTCACCTTAAAGAAGAAACTATTCAGAAAGTAATAAACTCTATTATTTCAAATGGCATAGAAGTTAATCCTACACCTACAGGTGAAATCTTAATTGACATGAATGACCTTGTTTTCTATGAGGTGGCAATGGAAAAACGTGACGATGATGCTTATCTTGTAACAGGTAATCAAAAGCATTATCCTGTGAAAGATTTTATTGTTACACCATCTGAAATGCTGAGTATTTTAAACCAAACCGAATAATTAACCTTATACACAGCCTGATTCGTCAGACTGTGTATTTTTATAGTAAACGCAATAAATATATTTCGTTTACTGTAAGCCGACAGTGAACGGCCCTGCAAGGCAATAAAATACCGCCACAAAAAAACTTATGCGGCGGTATAATGTCAGTTTTAATTTTTATGAAAGGTCTGTATGTGCTTTTTCAGTTTATCAAAAGATTCATCACTAAAACTATGTTCCAGACGACATGCATCCTCTGCTGCAGTTTTTTCGTCAACTCCAATTCCCACAAGCCATTCCGTCAGAACAGTATGACGTTCATAAACACTTTCAGCTGTATTTTTTCCGTCTGCAGTCAGAGTTATATACCCGTTTTTATCGACGCTGATAAAGCCGCCATCCTTAAGAATCCCAACAGCACGGGAAACGCTTGGTTTGGATAAATTCATTTCATTGGCAATATCAATAGAACGAACCTCTCCACGCTTACTTAATATGTGAATTGTTTCAAGATAATCTTCGCCTGATTGTCTGAGTTTTTTCATGTACATTCCTCCGTTCCTGCTTTACAGCTATTATTAAGTATAGCATTTTTTTACTGATTTAGCAAGAGAAAAAATCATTCAGTCAAAGCCTCTGTGATGATGATCACATGTACCTCAGTAATTACAGGTTAATTCTGCTGCAAAGAATCTGTGCACATATTCCGGTAAATGCTCCGGCAATACATCCTGATATCAGAAGAAAAGGGAAAAATGAAAATACAGCAGCCGTTTTTAGCATTACAACTGCAACCATAATCTGACCTGTATTATGAAGAACAGCGCCGATTACACTGCTTACCCATAAATATTTTTCATCAGTAACCCGCCTGAGCAGAAACATACCGCACATGCATAAAACCGAACCACCTATACTGTAAAAAATTGCACTGATATTTCCACTGAAAACTGTTCCGAGCAGTATTCTCGTAAATACAACAAGTGCCGTGTCTCCAAATTAACACAGTACGGAAAGATACTCTTTTTTGCACACAATGAAAAAAGTGCTGTAAACCATGGTAATTGATTGGTTTACAGCACTGAACATCATGCCATAATTTAACCTTTATTCAGTTTTTTCCTTTAAACTCGCCCTGTCAATAGTACATTCATGTTTCTTACTGTTCTTATCGTAATTTATACCAACAAGCAGTACATCACTGTACCCGTTAAGTTTACCGTAATATCGTTTCTCTTTAATCTGCTTCAATGCAGTATCCGCATCTTTATCATATTTAAGTTCAATAATCATTGGCGGCTTATTTCCCGAATCCGGTCTTGGGATCATTACAATATCCGCAAATCCTTTTCCGGATGGGAGTTCACGTATTACATTGTAATACGCCGGTGCTGTAAAATATGCCATTGTTATCACACAACTGAGTGCATTCTCGTCGTTGTATTTTAATACTGATGTATAGGTTTCGTGTGCAATCTCAATGTAGTCAGCCACTTTATCCGTATCACAGCGTATTGTTGCATTAATAATATCATTACAAGTCTGATACAGTTTCGCAATATCATTCCAGCTGTTTCTTTTCATTGCAGAATGAAATGCATTTGCTACTTCATAATTCGGAATATACGCAGTACTGTCATCACAGTTATATCCAAGATAACCAAGATGAATAAGTGCTGTCAGTGAGTCATCTTTAGAATCTATTACTGATAAGTCATTCTGAAATGTTTCCGTGTCAACGTACACCTTTTCTCCTGCAAGCATTCTGACTACGTCCTCTTTAAGTCCGTCAAAATTCATGGTTATAAATTTGTTGACTGTCCCGAATGCTGATGTATTTTTCCAATAGGATTCAAGACTGTGATCAGTCATCGCCTGATATACAGAATTCGGATTATACATTTCCATACCGCTTATCTGATATCCGTCATACCATGCT
>JAEDJV010000043.1 GCA_016296165.1 Oscillospiraceae bacterium
TCAGCTACGGTCATTCCTCCTATAATATATGATAAATCACCAGTGCTTAAAACACAAAGCATTGTTGGAGCACCCCAAAATGGTGTTCCAGCAGTTATTTGTTTGGAAATATTCGCGGAACCATATTCGGAAATATATTTTTCTGTAACAATACCTCCCATACTATGGGCGACAAAAACGACCTCATTATAATCACTAATAAGATCATGAAGATTATTAGCAGTTATTTGTGCTCCCATCCTCCAATCATATGGGAAAAATAAGATATCATATTTGTCAGAAATATCAGTATCATTATTTAGTGCTTCAATGATTCTTTTATAAGTATCATCAAATCCAAAATTATTAACAGGATATAATTCAATATTGCTATTACCGTAGTAATCGCATTTGAGCGACTGGAACGCATTGTGAATTCTTTTAACATCATCAAGGTTACTTGCCTGTTCAATCCAAGATCCCCATACACTTTCATCATTTGATGTTTTTGCAAGATCTATTCCCATTATTCCCGGTACTACTACAACGGCTCTTTTCAATTTAGGGATCGTTATGTTTTTGGTTATGCGCTTTACTTCTGTATCACCGGTCTTGGCAATTTTGTATGATAATTCAAAATCCAATTTTGCATTTATATCAGAATTATGTTTTGAATCTGTTGGAACTATAAATTTCAAAGGAATTGAATAGCTTTTACTTGGCTTTATCACCGAATAATTGTGTGTAAGAGAGGTTCCATACTTTGGATCAAGGTTATCAGCAGTGATTTTTAACGATACATCTGTCGCATCACCATCTCCAATATTATCCAAATATACATTTGCATTTATATCATCATAATTAAAGTTGGAAATACTAACCTTATTATCAGCGTATACGCTTAATGCTAACGGAGGAATTAAATCCTGTTCTAACTCACTCAATCCATAATAGGTAATAAATTCTCTTGTTTCACCACTGGAAAAAGTATCTTTGTTCCATGTGATGGATACCGCACTATCTCCATTAGAACGTCCTGGCTGAGTCACATAATCCCAAAGTGTACTTGTAACATTTCCCCAATTAGTAAATTGTACTTTATCGGGTTTTCTGTCTCCCGATTTGTAGAATGTACCTTGTGCTACTACACCTGGATTAGTTGCGGAATCAAAGGCTTGCCATATTTGCGGAATATTAGAACCTGAATATACAGTTTCAGTTGTTACATCAGAACCGTTTACTCTGAATGGCGCAGCATCATTACCTCCTAGCATAGTGTCCATCATAATTCTTATGCCCACTTGCTTCTCGGATTCTGTATCGTTTTTAACAATGTACTTGATTTGGACAACATCTTCTCGTCCAGTCGCAGAATTCTCTATGATAGATAATTCCTGTGTAACATCAACACCATCATAAGAGGTTTTAGCGACACTTTTAGAGCCAGCTGCATCATAAGTTACATTCGATGTTGTAAACTCATTTATGCTGTTTCCAACAACAACTGTTGTTTTGGATGTTCCTCCGCCTGGATGACCATAAAGCATCTTTTTACTATCATCAGTTGAACTGTTAGGGTTTCCTCCTGTTGTACCAATAGTATAGTGTCCATTACTTGCAGTGTTGAACTCAATATAGTCATTTGCTATTAAAGTATTATTTTTGAGAATACTTTTAAGCATTCTTTTTTTTGAAACACTAACTGCTGAATTTGACAGATTTAATTTCCATTCTTGGTACTCCTCACTATTAGGATCTAACGTAGAGTAATATTGATATTCGTCAGTATAATCATCGGCATAAGCAGGTAAACTCGTAAGCAGAGTTGTAGACAACGCAATACAGCTAAGACCTGCAACGATACGTTTAAAAATTGGCTTCATATTCGCCCTCCTAAATAATATTACGCCTGAGTTCATACATGAGATTGTATGTGAACCAAGCGTTAATTTTATTATACCAATTTGATAGTATTTTGTCAATGTACAATATGGTCAATTCAATATGTCAAAATAGAATAATAACTTGTTGTAAATCAAACATCAATATAGCTTGCTGTACCTGTCTTACAATGTTTGTCTGAAAACTTCTTTATGCCTACTGTCGTAAGAGTCAGGGCATGAAGCAGCTCATGGCTGGCGGCGGCGTTGCTCTTATCGGTATTACTCTTGTTCCTCTTCTTTCCGGTCTCTTCGGATAAGAATATGCAGTCTGTGACTGCAAAGTAAACTCAGAAAGCCTGTCATCACGGCAGGCTTCTGATATTTTAAATAGAAAGGCGGTATGCAATGGATGATATTCTTGATTCCATAGGTGAAGCGATACACGATTTTTTCGTCGATGCCTGTGGTGGTCTATTCAGCGGTATTTTTGATGATGCAAATGCTGCAACCGGAGAAATCGCAAATAAGGTTTCACTTACTCCGTCAGCATGGAATCCCGGTGTTTTCGCAACAGTACAGGACATCTCAAACAACGTAGTTATACCGATAGCCGGGCTTATTATAACGTATGTACTGGTTTACGAACTTATTTCAATGATAGTTGAGAAAAACAATATGCATGATATCGACACCTTCATGTTTTTTAAGTATATGTTCAAGTCATGTACAGCAGTCATGCTTCTTTCCCACACATTTGAAATAACCATGGCAATATTCGACGTAGGTCACTGGGTAGTACAGCAGGCGGCATCATCAATCTCAAATGACACAAACGTAGATGTAACTGATATTTTCAATAATTTCAGGAGTACGATAGACAGTATGGATACAGGTCAGATTATTCTGCTAATGCTTGAAGCAGGCGTTGTCGGAATTGCAGTAAAAGCAATTGCACTTCTTGTAAATGTAGTGCTTATAAACCGAATGATAGAAATTTATATGTACTGCTCTGCGGCTCCAATACCATTTGCAACAATGACAAACCGTGAATGGGGAAATATCGGAACAAACTATATCAGAAGTCTGCTTTCCCTTGCATTTCAGGGACTGTTCATCATGGTCATTGTAGGCATTTATTCTGAACTGGTTCAGAATATTTCAACTGCAGCTACTGACCTTCACAGTCTTCTTATGCAGATAGGCATGTATTCACTGGTTCTGTGTCTGACACTGTTTAAAACATCATCAATTTCAAAATCAATTTTTAATGCCCGATAAGGAGGAGAATTCAATGTCAAAGTGTAATAAGAAGATATCAAAGGAAGACGCTTCATATCTCGAAAGGCTCGCAGAAATCACAATAGAGGTGGCACTCGGTGGAAAATATAGCTTTTCATACCGCATTCTCAGTGAATTCTGCAGATATGTAATGCTCGATGAGTTTGAAGGCAGATTCGGCACAAAGAAGTATGAAAAGCTCCCGGCGGCTAAGTATAAGGAAGCACTTGCCTTCCTTGAGGACTGGTTTCCTTCCGACAAGATTATGGAGGAAAGCGTCGAATATGAAGATGCTCTCTCCAGATATATCTATCAGTTCTGTGATGAACCAGACAAGGAAAGTAAAGCTTATCAGCAGTTAATGGAGGATTTTATGTATGCCATATGTTCAGGTTCCGAAGGACCTTGCGAAGATTAAGACCAAAGTCGCATTCAATCTTACAAAGAGACAGATAATCTGCTTTTCAATTGCCGGTGCAACTGCACTTCCGGTATATTTTCTGACAAGACACAGCATAGGAAACACTGGGGCAATGCTTCTGCTTATAGCGGTTGCCATGCCCTCTTTCCTCCTTGCTATGTATGAAAAGAACGGACTTCCATTTGAAAAGGTTCTCAGATCAGTTATCATAAGCCGGTTTATCCGTCCGAAGATACGACCATATAAGACTGAAAATGTCTATGAATACGCAGAAAAGCAGTACGATTTAAATAAGGAGGTAAGAAAAATTGTCACAGAAGATAAGTAAAGTGACGGGCAAACAGAGAAAAAAGATTGATGCTGCAATAAAGAAAGCTCGTCCGAACGGAAATGGCAAAACTCCTGTCACTGCACAGCAGTCTATCCCGTTTATTCAGATGTTCAGAGATGGTATCTGCAAGGTCACAGATACCTACTTCACAAAGTCAATCCAGTTCTTTGACATAAATTATCAGCTTGCTCAGAATGATGACAAGACAGCTATTTTCGAGAGTTACTGCGATTTTCTGAATTATTTTGACAGTTCAATAAAGGTTCAGCTGTCATTTCTCAATCAGGTCGCAGACGTTGAAGAGTTTAACAAGCAGCTTGAACTTGAAACACAGGACGACGGATTCAATGATATCCGTGAGGAATACTCAGAAATGCTTAAAAATCAGCTTGCCAAAGGTAATAACGGACTTGTAAAGACAAAGTTTATCACATTCGGAGTCGAAGAAAAGTCCCTGAAGGAAGCTAAACCCAAGCTTGAACGTATAGAAGCTGATATTCTCAACAACTTCAAGACAATGGGTGTTCTCGCAAATACGCTTAACGGTGCTGAACGTCTCGCAGTAATGCACCGCTGTTTCAACCCTGACGGAAGAGAAAAATTCAGATTTTCATGGGATTTGCTTCACAAGTCAGGAAATTCAGTAAAGGACTTCATTGCTCCCTCCTCTTTTGATTTTTCAAAAGGTAATAGCTTCAGAATGAGTGGTAAGGTCGGAGCAATTTCGTTCATCAACATTATGGCATCTGAGATGTCAGACCGTATGCTTGCGGATTTCCTTAATATTGAGCATAATATCACTCTCAGTCTTCATATTCAGTCTATCGACCACAATAAGGCAGTGAAAATGGTAAAGCGAAAGATTACCGACCTTGACAAGATGAAGATGGAGGAACAGAAAAAGGCGTTCAGAAATGGCTATGATATTGATATTATGCCTTCAGATATTAATACCTTCGGCAAGGAAGCAAAGAATCTGCTCAATGATCTCCAGAGCAGAAACGAAAGACTCTTCATGGCTACTATTCTTATAATGAATACAGCCGACACCAAGAGAAAGCTTGATGCAATTCTCTTTCAGGAACAGGGCATCGCACAGAAGTATAACTGCCAGCTCAAGCGCCTTGATTATCAGCAGGAGGACGGTCTTATGGCTTGTGTTCCTATCGGCGTAAATGAAATTGAAATCAAGCGTGGACTTACTACTTCAAGTACGGCAATATTCGTTCCTTTTACTACACAGGAGCTTTTCCAGAGTGGCGAAGCTCTTTACTACGGACTTAATGCTCTCTCAAACAATATGATTCTCTGTGACAGAAAGCAGCTTAAAAACCCTAACGGTCTTATCCTCGGCACACCGGGTTCCGGTAAATCATTCTCTGCAAAGCGAGAAATCGCAAACGCATTTCTAACGACAAAGGATGATATCATAATCTGTGATCCGGAAGCTGAGTATTATCCTCTTGTAAACAGGTTGAACGGTCAGGTTATCAAGATTTCTCCAACTTCATCGCAGTTTATCAATCCTCTTGATATCAACATCAACTATTCGGAAGATGAAAACCCTCTTGCATTAAAGTCTGACTTTATTCTCTCACTCTGCGAGCTTATTGTAGGCGGTAAAAACGGTCTTGAACCTATCGAAAAAACAATCATTGACCGATGTGTAAGACTTGTCTACAGAGATTATCTTGTAAGCCCTGAAACCGCAGAAATGCCTGTTTTACAGGATTTATACGAGCTTATTCTGAAACAGCCAGAACCTGAAGCACAGCGTATAGCAACAGCTCTTGAAATGTATGTAACCGGTTCACTTAATGTGTTCAACCACAGAACAAATGTTGATATGAACAACCGTCTTATCTGCTTTGACATCAAGGAACTCGGCAAACAGCTTAAAAAGCTCGGTATGCTTGTAGTTCAGGACTGCGTATGGAACAGAGTTACCGTAAACCGAGCTGAAAAGAAGTCAACCCGCTACTATATTGACGAATTCCACCTACTCCTGAAAGAAGAGCAGACTGCCGCATATTCCGTTGAAATCTGGAAGAGATTCCGTAAATGGGGCGGTATTCCGACAGGTCTTACTCAGAACGTAAAAGATCTTCTCTCAAGCCGTGAGATTGAAAATATATTTGAAAACTCGGATTTCATTTATATGCTCAATCAGGCTGGCGGAGACAGACAGATTCTCGCAAAACAACTTAATATCTCTCCTCATCAGCTGTCATATGTCACTAATTCAGGTGCAGGAGAAGGACTTATCTTCTACGGAAACGTTATTATCCCGTTTGTTGATAAGTTTCCGAAAGATACTATGCTTTATAAGATTATGACAACCAAACTCGAAGAAACGGAGGATGTAACATGAAGAAAGCTATTATTTGTATTGCAGCCGGTTCAATGCTTGCTTTCGGTGCAATTATCGCTGCAAAGCACATTCTTAAGAAGGATGATGACAAGTCAGACGTTGAATACGTCTCAGAAGATGAAATCGTAGGTATCTGATGTGGGACTGCTGATTTTCATCGCTGGTTCAATGTTCGGCGGAACAATGGGTGTATTCGCAATGTGTCTGTTTCAGATTAACCGTCACAGCGACCACAAATGAGAAAAGCCGTACCCGGAGAGTTTATTCTCCGAATACGGCTTATACATATGTTATCCTAAGCTGAATTCCGTTTCAGCCCTTGATCTGAGATGAGAGCCAATGTTTATGAAGAATGAGATTCCGAATACAACCCAGAACCAAACCATATCCATGGATTCTATGAAGATTCTCAGTATAAGTGCAGTAAAGAATGCCCATACAATCGAAAACAGCACAGCAAATATCCAGAATCCAACTTTTGTAGTCTGCAGAAAATAAAACAGAAAAAACAACGCAATTCCGATTACAAGGCATATAGCCGGATGAATCTTAAAACTGAAAAATGCGTCAAAGTTTCTGTTGCAGAGATACAAAGTTATTCCTCCTGCTGCTGCAAGAACGATACTGTTCACAACAGTAATACGCTCGAGAAAAGCCCTTGAAAACAACGCAAATAATTCAAGCAGAATAAGGACAGCAGTTAATGCAATACCCATTATCATTCCAAACATTTAAATCTCCTCCTCAGATAATTTCATAAATAGCGTTTCCGTTTCTGTTGAATGTGTCAGTAAATCTTATACGGTCTGAATATTTCTCGCTTATCAGCTTGTTGAATCTTCGACCGAAAACCCCGGCATATCCGTTAGGAAGATTCCAGTCATCTCCGAAAATCTCAGGTACTGTAAATCCGTCTCCCTTGCTGAACATTTCAAGAGCTTTGGTAACAGCAATCTCTGGTGTTACTGACGGCACCTGTTCAGGGAAAAGAACGGAACGAATATAGTCCTGAACTGACATTGAACCGGCTTTTTCCATAAGCAATTCATAATTTTCATCGGATACAGTAAATTTGATTGTCTTTGACACAAATCTTCCACCTCTCATATTTCGTATGGACTTTACAAAGGTATATCCCTACGTTTTCAGTATATCACAGTTTTATCTACATGTCAACTCTATATTAAACAAAAAATCTTTTTTGTTTAATATTAGCCGATACGCACGGAGCGACTGTAAGGAGCGTATGTGCGAGGCAATATAAATAGTAGTTATAGTGAAGGCAAAATTTAGTTTTGCTTTCACTATATACATAAAAATGAAAGGAGGTCAGTCAACCAATGGAGGAAAAAGATTTCAAAATCGCTGACATCAATGCAGATGAGGCAGAAAATGAAGAAACTTCCGAAAGAACAGACAGCTCTGCTGATAATTCCGTGATGAAACAGGATAAAACCCGTAATCATCTACGTGAACATTCTTTCACAACTGACAGCTTATCTGAAAAAAGAAACAGAAAATCGCTTAAAGCCGAAGATGACAAGCCGGCTGTATCAGATAAGTCTGAAAAAAAGAAACGAAGAAAAGCCGAAAAAAACAAAGCTTCAGAAGGCACTTCTGTCAATGCTGATTTCATGAAAGCAGATGAATCTTCAGAAATTCCGAAAGGAGATGACAAGAAGCCTGATAAATCCGAAAAGAAGGTTCAGAAGCTTGAAAAGAAATCAGAAAAGAAAAAACGCAGACTGGAACTTGCCCGGAAAAAGCTTCCGAAACAAACCGTTTACAACTTCAGACGTGTTTACAGTGAAGAAAAGCAGAAAAACGTCACAAAGCTTATCAAAGAAGAGGTCGTTAAGCCTGCACATAAGCCTGAAACACTTATTTCAAAAGGTGCTAAATCAGCAACAAACAAAGTAAAATCAGGCGTTATAAACGGTATTCACTCTGAAATCAGCAAATACGAAGATGAAAATCAGACTCTAAAGGCGGCACACATGACTGAAAGAGCTGCTGAATCTGCTCTTCGATACGCAAAAAATTCTCTGAAAAAAGCAAACAGCAAGCTCAAAGAGCAGCCGTACAAAAAGGTTTCAAAGCTTAAAATGAATTCTGAACGAGCTGAATCCAAGCTTTCCTTCCATAAGGCTCTGACAGAAAACGATGCTATGAAGAATGAAAGTCATGCTTCTCAGAAAAAAGCAATAAAAAAAGCACAGCAAAAAGCAAATCAGATAAAAAATGCTGTCAAAACCAAGGCTGCAGCTGACAGAGCTGTTAAGGTTTCTGAAGAAATCACAAGAAAAATTGTGACAGCAATAGCTCATAACAAGGTTGCTATTATTGTTATGATTATATTTCTCGTTCTGATAATAATGATTCAGCTATTTGGCGGAGCCCTATGCTCTTCACTTGCAGATACCGGAACTGCGGTAATTGCAACGTCCTTCACCTCTGACGATGAGGATATCAGAAAAGCAGAAGAATATATGAAATCCCGTGAAACTTCGACTCTCGATTTTGTAAATAACATCTCCAACTGGTATATCGGATGGAATGAATACAATATTTCAACCTGTTCGATGGATCACGATCCGTATAAGCTTATTGCTTATCTCTCTGCAAAAAACCTGAATTTCAAATATGATGATTACACAAGAAGCCTGATTGATGAAATTTTCAATGAGCTTTATACCGTAAACATCGAAGATGTTCGTGAAATCAGAACGGAAGAACACGAAGAAATCAATGAAGAAGGTGCCGCAGTAAAAGTCATCGTGTATTATGAATACTGCATTTTAAATGTATCAGTTACAGCAAGAGACTGGGACAGCGTAGTAATTCCGAAGCTTGAAGCTTCAAATGCCAAAGACCTTTACAATCTCCTCTATGATAAAAAAGGTAATAAACCAACTCTGTTTTAAGGAAAGGAAGATGCAATTGAAAGCAAATGAAGAACTGCTTGAAAAAGTAGAAAACCGTCTTGCCAAAATCAATGAAGATATTGACTTCGCAGACGAAAAAATCGCTGAATGGCAGGAACGCAGGCGAAAGCTTCTCAGCGAAAAGGAAGCAAACGAAAACAAGCGTATCGTTATGATTGTCAGCATCAGTAACATCAGCGGTACAGAACTCAAGGAAATGCTTTCGTCAAAGGAAAGTTCGGCAGTAAAACCAGTTCAGACAAATCCGGTAAATTCAGAAAGGAAAAATGAAAATGAAGATGAAGAATAAGATTATCAGTGCTGTGGCAATAATGCTCAGCGCCTTTTTACTTCCTGCGGTTACAGCTTATGCTGAGGGAACAACAGCTGTCGTATCTACAGATGTTTCAACAGTCACAGGTTCTGATGTTGAAAAAACTGTAATAACAATCAATCCTACAGAACTTCCCGATACTGAAATAACTCCCGAATCAGTAACCGACGATATTTCCGATTTGGAACAAAAGTTTCCGTCCGGTAACGGTCATCTCCTTGAAGATGTGCTTGACGGAAATGTAAACAGACAGTTTCTGACTATCCAGAGCAAGAACGGAAATACATTCTATATCATAGTCGATAAGGATGACAAGGGCGGAGAAAACGTTTATTTTATGAATCTCGTTGATGAGTATGATCTCATGGCTTTTGCAGAGGATTTTCCGGAAGAAACAAAGGCAAAAAAGCCGGCAACTACCGAGCCTGTTGTAACTGATAAAGGTGGAAAGCCAGTCAGCACAATGCCTGAAACCGATGAAAACGGCGAACCTGTAAGCATTCCTGTTTCAGATCCGGGCGGCAGTAACAACAATCTTCTCCTTTTAATCGGCATTCTTGCTCTCGGCGGCGGTGCGGCATTCTACTTCTTCAAGGTTAAGGGTAAACCAACTAATCAGAAGAAGCCTGATATCGATATCGACGATGATGAGTATGATGACGATCCGGAAATAAATGAAAATTCAGACGAATAATGTCTGCAAGTCCCGATTTTATGGGACTTGATACATATTTTGATTGACATACGACTTTTATGTATGTTAAAATTAGTAGTAACACATTAAACAGAGGTGCAGACTATGACGAACGAAGAAATTCTTGATGTTGTAAGACGCTGTGACATAAAAAAAGGACATGAAATCATACCTTACAGAGCTTATCACTTCGACAGAAAGTTCAGAGTTACCTTCAGCAGTATAAACCGCTCCATATATCAGGAAATGGAGCTTATCGTACTTGTAAAAGACTTTCAGAAAGTCGGTGGTATCTTCAGACTTGGATGGGAATCCGTTTACTGCGTACTTCATGAAGAATACAGAAATCAGCACATACTAAGTGACTTTTTCAGAACAGGAGAAATGAATTATCTCTGGCCTGAAAACAAAACAATGCTGATACATAATGATGGAACGGATGAATACAATAAGCTTCTGCATCTGGCTGAGCTTTCCGGTCTTGAACCTATTACAACAAAGAAACCTGTTTTTCAGGAGATTCATAAATTTTTCAATATATAAATACCGAAAGGAACATACAAATGGCAGAAAAAATGTTATTTGACCGTGCTTTGTACAAAAAAGTAAAGAATATGGACAGAGCAGCAATGGAGCAGACCTTTAAAAACGTATATGAAATCGGCTATAAATCGGCACTGAAGGAAACTTCCTCAGTTCTGCTTGACACAGATGCTTTACGGGCTGATATTGGTCGTGTAAAAGGTATCGGAGATAAAAGACTTGATGAAATCATGTCGATAATTGAAATACACCTGACAAAATCTGGTAAAACTGAATAAAATCATTCATACATAGAGCTTCTCGTACTGAGAGGCTCTTTTATTTTACCCTGAAAGGAATGATTCAATGCAGCTTGTAATTGCAGAAAAGCCAAGTGTTGGAATGGCACTGGCGAAAGCTCTCGGTGTAACTGAGAAGAAGAACGGATATGTTGAAGGTAAAGGATATGTGATTTCTTGGTGCGTAGGACACCTCGTAGCTCTCGCAAATGCTGACAGCTACGATGAGAAGTATAAGAAATGGAATCTCGCAGACCTTCCTATTATCCCGGATGAATGGCAGTTCATAGTTTCAGAGAACAAAAATGAGCAGTTCGGTATCCTCAGTAAGCTTATGAATGACAGCAGAATCACAGAAGTCGTAAACGCCTGTGATGCAGGACGTGAGGGCGAGCTTATCTTCCGTCTGGTTTACAACAAGGCTGGATGCACCAAACCTATCCGAAGATTATGGATCTCATCAATGGAGGAAAAAGCTATAACAGACGGCTTTGAAGCTCTCAGAGACGGAACGGAATTCGAAAACCTTTATAATTCCGCACTTTGCAGAGCAAAGGCAGACTGGATTGTCGGTATTAATGCCACAAGGCTTTTCTCCAGACTTTACAACAGAACCCTTAACGTCGGAAGAGTACAGACTCCTACCCTTGCAATGATCTGTGACAGAGAAAACAGTATTAAGGATTTCAAAAAGGAAAAGTATTTCAACGTTCATCTGAAGGCTGACGGTCTTGATGCTATTCATGAAAAAGTAAAGGAACATGATGAAGCTGATAAAATCCGCAGCGAATGTGACGGCAAGGAGGCTATTGTAAAGTCAGTAAAAACAGAAAAAAAGACTGTAAATCCCCCAAAGCTCTACGATCTGACAACTCTTCAGCGAGAAGCAAACAGACTTTACGGCTTTACAGCTCAGCAGACACTTGATTACACTCAGTCGCTTTATGAAATGAAGCTCTGTACCTATCCGAGAACTGACAGCTGCTATCTTACCGAAGATATGGCAGATACAGCAAAGACTATTGCTGAGATGATTGCAAAGAAGTTTCCACACTTCGAAGGCATTGTGTTGAATACTGATGTAAGTCGTATTCTCAACAGTAAAAAGGTCAGTGATCATACAGCTATTATCCCTACTGCCGAAGTTGAGCATACGGATATGAACTCCGTACCTGAAGGAGAAAAGAAAATCCTCTGTCTGATAGCCAGCAGACTTCTCTGTGCAGTATCTGAACCATATATCTATGAAACCGTTACGGCTGAAATAAGCTGTGGCGGTTATTCTTTTGCCGCAAAAGGCAGAAATATTATATCTGAAGGATATAAAGCTATCGAAACAGCCTTCAGAAACGTCCAGAAATGCAAAGATGATACTGAAGAAAAAACAGATACTCTTTCACTTTCAGAAGGACAGACTATCGGACTGACTTCTTCTGAAGTTTCAGAGCATTTCACTCAGCCGCCGAAACATTTTACCGAAGACACTCTGCTTTCTGCTATGGAAAGAGCCGGAACTGACGAGATAACCGAAGAGGTTGAACGTTCAGGACTTGGAACACCTGCAACAAGAGCAAGTGTTATCGAAAAGCTTACAAAGTCAGGATTTATCAGGCGTGACAAGAATAATCTTATTGTCACTGAAGACGGAGCCGATCTTATCTCAGTAATGCCTGAGATCATAAAATCAGCAAAAATGACTGCCGACTGGGAAAATACACTTTCACTTATAGCACAGGGAAAGTTCACTCCGCAGCAGTTCATGGCTGATATCTCAAAGCTTACCGATGACATTATAACGGTTGCCAGGGAAAGTGTTGATGAAAGCAAGGTTTCGCAGAAACAGTCAAATGCTGAAATCATAGGAACCTGTCCGAGATGCGGTAAAAACGTTGTCCTTACTCCTAAGGCATACTCCTGTGAAGACAGAGAATGCGGCTTTGTCATCTGGAAAAACGATAAATTCTTTGAAAGTTCAAGAAAAACACTTACCAAAGAAATGGTTTCTGCTCTTCTGAAAAGCGGAAAAATCGAAGTAAAGGGACTTTATTCTCAGAAATCGAAGAAGAACTATGATGCAACGGTTTGTCTCGATGATACCGGAAGATATGTAAACTTCAAACTTGAATTTGCACCAAGAAAAGCGAAAAAGTAAGGAAGGAGAAGATAAATGTCTGAAAAAGCAAACATTCCTGTGTATAAAAATGATTATCAGTACGCACAGGAAAACAGAGACTATGATGAGTGGAGAGCAAGTCATAACGCAAACAAAGAATGTTCTGCCGCCCTTGACAAGGCAATCAACGATAATTACACCTATGAGAATTATCATCTTGACACAAATGCAGTAATAAACAGCGTTTATGAAGAATTCGGCAAGGAACGTACTGAGTATATTCTTGCTGCCCATATCGTAAATCATGACTGGGACGGAAGATTCAGCAATGACGTAAAGGACTGGGCAAAAGACAAGTTTAAGTATCTTGACCAGAACTATGTAAAATCTGAACTCAAGGAACACGGACTAAAAGCTCATTCAACACTCATTGACGGTGTTGCAAGAACTATTATTTCTCTTGAAAGAGAAAAAACAAAGCAAATTGAAAAGGATTCAAAACCGGAACAACCTAAATTCGTCAATCAGAAAGACCGTGTAAAGGAAATAACCGACAAACTTGAAGCGGGTATAAAGGATTTGTTTTCAAGTGATAAGTTTAAGACTTATCTTAACACCATGTCAAAATTCCACAACTACTCCTTCAACAACACAATGCTCATAGCAATGCAGAAGCCTGATGCCACACTGGTAGCAGGCTTTAATTCATGGAAAAGCAACTTTGAAAGAAATGTAAACAAGGGCGAAAAAGGTATTCAGATACTCGCTCCCGCACCATACAAGATAAAAAAAGAGGAGGTTAAGATGGATCCCGATACGGATTTACCTGTTCTTGATAAGGACGGTAAACCTGTAAAGGAAGAAAAAGAAGTCACTATTCCTGCTTTTAAGGTAGTTTCCGTATTCGATGTTTCTCAGACTAACGGCAAGGAAATCCCTTCACTCGGCGTTGATGAGCTTCATGGTAATGTTAAGGATTTTGAAAAATTCTTTGCAGCTCTAAAAGAAGTCTCCCCTGTTCCTATTAAGTTCGAGCAGATTGAAGGCGGAGCAAAAGGTTATTATCATCAGGAAAACAAGGATATTACCATAAATGAAGGAATGTCCGAAATTCAGACAGTAAAAACAGCTATTCATGAGATTGCACATGCCAAACTTCACGACAAAGATCTTAACAGTACAACAAGTAGTGTCATTAAAGATTCAAACACCAAGGAGGTTGAAGCAGAAAGTGTCGCATACACCGTATGTCAGCACTTTGGAATAGATACTTCTGATTACTCTTTCGGATATGTTGCATCATGGGGTTCCGGCAAGGATATTCCTGAGCTTAAAAGCTCTCTTGAAACAATAAGAAGTACGGCTTCAGAGCTTATCACAGCTATTGAAGGCAAATATCTCGGTCTTGAAAAAGAACAGAAACAGGAACAGTCTGCTGAAAAGACTGAAAAATCAAATATCATCGGAAACACCAGATATTCTGATATTAAGGACAAGCAGTATTTTAAGTATGACAGTAAAACTGCTGAGGCAATAGCAGCCAAGCTTACTGAACTCAATATCCCGTTCAGCGGACGTATAAATGATAAAAGCACAACATTAACAATCGGAAAAGCAGATGTTGAAAAGTATAAAGCTGTAGCGAATGAGTTTTCAACAAAAGAAAAATCTTCTGTCGAAAACAAGACTGAACAGAAATCTGTTAAAAAAGAATGGCGAATGTACGTGATTCCTGATATGAAGAGCTGGTCCCGCAGTGATCCTGAACACCCGAAAACACCTATTGAGTATTACAACACATTTGCTGAAGCAAAATCAAGATTTGATGAACTCAGAGGTCAGGACTATAATTCAGAAAAATCAGAAATAAACGGAATTCCTGCTGCAAGACTTACTCTCGGAATTGACAGCAATTCAGGTAATATGGCACTTGATATCCTTCAGGTTCGTGACAACAGGAATGTACTCGTTGATGACTTTACCAGATATGATTCTGTTTCAGGCAATAAAGAAGCTATGGCACTTATTACTCAGACATCAGCAGAAATACACTTTGATGAAGTCATGAATTTCCCAAGACTTGATAACAGTAAACTGTCCGATACACCTAAATTTATCCCGTTTGACAAGTGGGATAATAAAATTCTGCAGGATAAACCTGTAAAAGAAAATCTCAATATTATCGGAAACACTCCATACAAGGATATCACAGATAAGTGCTATGCAAAGCTTGCAACTGACAAGGCTCTTGTTATTGCAGATATCCTTGAATCCAAAGGTGTAAAATTCAGCGGAAGAACTGACGGAGATAAAACAACTCTTACCTTTGAAAAAGATGATATGCCAGTGTATAAGGAAGCTCTTGCAGAAATGAAAAAAGCTCAGGAATCAGTCATTGTCGCTGACAAGCTTCCTGAACCAAAGGTTTCAGTAGAACCGCATCCACACAGATTAAAGGAATTTATCCTCAAGGAAATCGCAACCGGCGGTACTCTGACAACCGGAACAAGAGATGAGGTGCTTCGATTTTGTAAAACTGAACTCGCTGCAAGCGTAAACACATCCGTTCTTGAAATGCAGCTTGACAAGGCTGAAGCTGAACGTCAGAAACAGCTTGCTTACGATGGAAAGCTTCCGGACAACAGTATTTCAGTTGATGACAGAAATGCTTACGGATATACAAGTGACGCAATGCTCCCTCTCTCGACAGAAAAAGCACTTGAATATTTTGATAAAGAGATCTTTGCAGTATATCTTCTTTACGCTGACGGAACCGAAGGTCAGGCGATTGACCGTTCAGATATTGAAAATCACAACGGAATTTTCGGTGTTGAAACACCTGACTGGGAGAAGTATCAGGTTTATCAGCAGCATCTTGAAGATATGGCAACACAGGAGCCGGCACGGGAAGCAATGCTTATGAACGAGAAAAACTGTATGGCTGGTATTTATCAGCTCAAGGATATCCCTGAAACCAGAGAATACCGGTTCTCTGACACAGATTTTCTCGAAAAGAAAGGCTTAAAGCCTGAAAGAGAAAATTATACCCTTGTCTACACGTTTGAGGTACTCCCGGAAGATCTTCAGAACAAGGACGCATTTCTTGATGATGTTTTCGCAAAGTTCAATCTGGATCATCCAAAGGATTTTACAGGACATTCACTTTCCGTCTCAGATGTAGTTGTAATTCAGAATCACGGCGAGGTATCAGCACACTTCGTTGACAGCTTCGGATTTAAACAGCTTGAAAACTTCAGCAAGGAAAAGGAAAATCCTCTGAAAGCTGTTGAGGATGCAGTTGAACAGAATGATAATTCCTTTGATGCCGTTATAAACAACCAGCCAACAGCTGATGAACTTGAAGACAAAGCTAAAAAAGGCGAAGTTATCAGCGTTACTGACCTGTATGACGCAGTTCAGAGAGAAAAATCACAAGACAGCAAATCTGAAAAAGAAACTGATAAAAAGCGTTCTATCCTTGAATATCTCAGAGAATCAAAAAACAAGCCTGAGAAACCTGAGCAGGACGAAAAAACAAAAGCCAAATCGAAAGGAGCAGAACTTTAATGGATTTTACAGTTGAAGAAATGAATTTTCTCTGCATTGTCAGAGGTCTTGACCGTGAAGATACAATCAACAACATTTTCGATACTATCCCGGATATTGAAGATGAGGAAATGAAAAAGCTTGCCGAAGTACTTATCGGCAAGCTCGATATCATGACTGAAGCTGAATTCCGTGATATCAGCTTTGATGAAACATTTGAGGGCTAAACCTCCGCCCTGTTTCAGGGCGTTACATATTGTTTTTTGTCATATTTTATGATATAATTAATGTCAAGAAATAAAAAAAGAGGTTAAATCTTTTCGTAGGGGCTTAAGCCTCACCACTAAAGATATACCTCTTTGTATTCAAATTAATATAACCCTTATTACTTATATTATACGTCATGATTATCACTTTGTCAACAGGAGAAAGTAAAAATGATAAAAAAAGATTTAAACAGAGATTTAGCACATAAAAAAGTAGATTCAAAATATATGTTTTTTATCCAACTATGGCATGAACTTTTAGATGTGCGAACAATTGATACCTATCAGTATAAATTGCTGAATTCATATTCTGCGTTATGTGAACTGATTACCGTTATAGAAAAAACGTTTTTAGGCTTATTCACAACATCACATAATATAACAGAATGCGTAGATGAATGTGCACAAATAATAAAAAATGATGAAATAATAAAAAAACACAACCTTCTTCTATGGAGAAGCCTTGTAAATCATTTAAATATTAAACCCAAAGATAAAAATGAACAACTTGCCCTCAAATTCCAAGTCGAATATGCACTATCAGTTCTAAAAGAAAATTATTCTGAGTGGATAAATAATGAATTAAAATCTGCTATTAATAACGATCAAAAAGAACAGATTATTTATTGCTCTAAAGCTTTAATAAGCCAGTGTATTTATAACGGATGGTCAACCCAATGTCTATACAAATGTGACCGTTTTTTCTTTAATAGTATTCCAGATTGCGATTCAATTTCTAAGTTTTTGCATTATCTATCATCAGATAACAGGGATTTCTATGTATTTATAAGCACATCAAATTTCACTCATAAAAAAACTCTTAATCTAAAAAACGTGTTAGAGAATTTAGAGTTCATAATTGAAGATACATCATCAATATTACCAAAATATCAAGGAAATGATAAAATAACATCAGTATTTGATAGTTCCAAAGAATATATATGCATAAAAGTCAAAGCAAAAGATAATTACTCAGCTGCATATATCGCAGTCCAAAAATTATCTGATAAAATAAATATGCTTAGTTTTTACAACATAATTGACACATGGGATATAAAAAATATTAAAATGATTGCTATAGACGAGAGCTCATCCTATGTTATCACACTTTCAAGTTCTGATTTATTCAAAACATATGATTATATAGATACATCTGGATTTATATATGAAAACACTAAAAAATTAATG
>JAEDJV010000044.1 GCA_016296165.1 Oscillospiraceae bacterium
GATCGTTTTCGAAGATCTTTGTATCATAGTAAGCATCGAGGAACTTACCAGCGTCATCTCTTGAGAAACCGTATGTCATCTGTGTGAGGTCGTTTGTACCGAAGCAGAAGAAGTCTGCGTTCTTAGCGATTTCGTCAGATGTAAGAGCAGCTCTTGGGATTTCGATCATTGTACCAACTTCGTACTTGAGGTCAGAACCAGCAGCAGCGATTTCAGCGTCAGCTGTTTCAACAACAACCTTCTTAACGAACTGAAGTTCCTTAACGTCGCCAACGAGTGGGATCATGATTTCAGGCTTAACTGCCCAGTCTGGGTGAGCCTTCTTAACGTTGATAGCAGCCTTGATAACAGCCTTTGTCTGCATCTTTGCGATTTCTGGGTATGTTACAGCAAGACGGCATCCACGGTGGCCCATCATTGGGTTGAATTCGTGGAGTGAAGCGATAAGGTTCTTGATATCTTCAACGCTCTTGTTCTGAGCCTTAGCGAGAGCAGCGATATCAGCTTCTTCAGTTGGAACGAATTCGTGAAGCGGAGGATCGAGGAAACGGATACATACAGGGCAGCCTTCAAGAGCTTCGTAGAGAGCTTCAAAGTCAGCCTGCTGCATTGGTTCGATCTTAGCAAGAGCAGCTTCTCTTTCTTCAACTGTATCTGAACAGATCATTTCTCTGAAAGCAGCAATTCTTGAAGCTTCGAAGAACATGTGTTCTGTACGGCAGAGACCGATACCTTCAGCGCCGAGTTCTCTTGCCTTCTTAGCGTCAGCAGGTGTATCAGCGTTTGTTCTTACCTTGAGCTTTCTGTACTTGTCAGCCCAGGCCATAACTGTACCGAAGTTACCGTCGATCTTAGCGTCAACTGTTGGGATAACGCCGTCGTAGATGTTACCTGTTGAACCGTCGATTGAGATGTAGTCACCTTCAACGAATGTCTTGCCGCCGAGTTCGAACTTCTTGTTTTCTTCATCCATCTTGATGTCGCCGCATCCTGATACACAGCATGTACCCATACCACGTGCAACAACGGCAGCGTGTGATGTCATACCGCCACGAACTGTGAGGATACCCTGAGCAACCTTCATACCTGTGATATCTTCAGGTGATGTTTCGAGACGAACGAGGATAACCTTTTCACCCTTAGCATCCCATGCTTCAGCATCGTCAGCTGTGAATACAACCTTACCGCATGCAGCACCTGGTGAAGCGCCGAGACCCTTGCCGAGAGGTGTAGCAGCCTTGAGAGCCTTAACGTCGAACTGTGGGTGGAGAAGTGTATCGAGGTTTCTTGGGTCGATCATTGCAACAGCTTCCTGCTCTGTCTTGTGACCTTCCTTAACGAGATCGCAAGCGATCTGGAGAGCAGCCTGAGCAGTTCTCTTACCGTTACGGCACTGGAGCATGTAAAGCTTCTTGTTTTCAACTGTGAATTCCATGTCCTGCATGTCATGGTAGTGGTTTTCAAGGATTTCGCAAACCTTGATGAATTCAGCATAAGCTTCAGGGAATTCTTTTTCCATCTGAGCGATTGGCATTGGTGTACGAACGCCGGCAACAACGTCTTCGCCCTGTGCGTTGATGAGGAATTCACCCATGAGCTTGTTTTCACCTGTACCAGGATCACGTGTAAATGCAACACCTGTACCTGACTGGTTGTTAAGGTTACCGAATACCATTGGCATTACGTTAACAGCTGTACCCCATGAGTAAGGGATATCGTTGTCTCTTCTGTAAACGTTAGCTCTTGGGTTGTCCCATGAACGGAATACGGCTTCGATAGCGAGCTTGAGCTGTTCTACAGGATCTGAAGGGAAGTCCTTACCGAGCTGATTCTTGTATTCTGCCTTGAACTGTTCAGCAAGAGTCTTAAGATCGTCAGCTGTAAGATCAACGTCGAACTGAACACCCTTTTCTTCCTTCATCTTGTCGATAAGCTGTTCAAAGTACTTCTTACCAACTTCCATAACAACGTCTGAGAACATCTGGATGAAACGTCTGTATGAGTCATATACGAAACGTTTAAAAGCTGGATCCGGGTTGCCTGCGATCATAGCAGCAACAACTTCATCGTTAAGACCGAGGTTGAGGATTGTATCCATCATACCAGGCATTGAAGCTCTTGCACCTGAACGAACTGAAACGAGGAGAGGATTGTTAAGATCGCCGAACTTCTTGCCGTTGATCTCTTCCATCTTCTTAACGCCTTCCATAGCCTGAGCCATGATTTCGTCGTTGATCTTACGACCATCTTCATAGTACTGTGTACAAGCTTCTGTTGTGATTGTGAAACCCTGTGGTACAGGAAGACCGATACTTGTCATTTCTGCAAGGTTAGCGCCCTTACCACCGAGAAGATTACGCATGGTCATGTCGCCTTCGCTGAACATATAAACCCATTTGTTTGCCATTAGTTTTTACCTCCAATATAATTCACTGTATATTCCATACCGAAAAAAACAAATTAAAATACGGCTGGAGTTAATTATAATTATATCATACCAAAAAAGAAAATTCCATAGTTTTTTAAAAAAAAACATAAAAAATTTAATAGATAAGGTAAGTGCTGAAAATATACTGTCAAAAGTTTTGTTTTTTCACAAAACCACTTGAAATTTCATCTTAAATTTGGCATAATATAATAAGGTATCGCAATAATTAAATGTAAATTAATGTTATATATTTGGCGTAAGCCTTAAAATACAAACAGAACAGGATGTGTTATATATGGATAATGCGATTATACTTGCCGGAGGACAGGGAAAAAGAATGAAGGCAGAGATGCCTAAACCACTGTTCAAAGTTCTTGGCGAACCAATGCTTGAATGGGTTATTGGTGCATGTGAAGGTTCGGGAATTTCAGATATATGTGTTGTAAAAGGTTATATGGCTGAAATGATAGACGAATACCTCGGCGGAAGATACGAAACAGTACTTCAGGCAGAACGTCTTGGCACAGGCCATGCTGTGATGCAGGCTATACCGTTTATGAAGAAAAATACTGACGGAAATACCCTTGTTCTTTGCGGTGATGCTCCGTTTATTGACAGCAAAACTATCTCAGACTCTCTCAAAATGCATAAGGACAACGGAAATTCAGTTACAGTAATAACTTCCGAAGTTGAAAATCCTTTCGGATACGGAAGAATAATACGTACAGCAGACGGTATCTCATCCATTGTGGAAGAAAAAGACGCTACGGTTGAACAGAAAAAGATAAGGGAAATTAATTCAGGAGCATACTGGTTCAGAACAGAAGATCTCATTGAAGCTCTTGGCCTTATTACAACAGATAATTCACAGGGCGAATATTACCTTACAGATACCATATACATACTGCTTGAAAAAGGCAAGAAGGCAGATGCGTTCAAGTCGGAAAATCCTAACGTAGTTCTCGGCGCAAATGACCGCAGGGGACTGCTTATGCTCAATAAAACCGCACGTGAGGATATCATCGCAAGACATCTCGAAAATGGTGTTGAATTTACATGTACAGACGGCATAACTATAGGACGTGACGTGGTTATCGGTGCAGGTACACAGATTCTTTCCGGCACAGTTTTAAGCGGAAAAACTGTTATCGGTACAGACTGTGTGATCGGACCTGACTGTATAATTGAAAACAGCAAAGTCGGAAACGGCACAAAGCTTAACTATGTTCAGTGTTATGAATCACAGATTGATGATAACGTAAAGATAGGACCTTTCGTTCAGGTAAGACCTGGAAGCCGCATAAAATCCGGTGCAAAGATTGGTGACTTTGTGGAGATAAAAAATTCAGTAATCGGAGAGGAAACAGCTGTTGCTCATCTTACATATGTAGGAGACAGCGATGTCGGAGGCTGTGTAAATTTTGGCTGCGGTGTTGTTACAGTAAACTATGACGGTGAAAAGAAGAGCCGCTGTACAATTGAGGACAATGCATTTATAGGATGCAATACAAATCTTATTGCCCCTGTCAGGGTCGGAAAGGGTGCTTATACGGCTGCAGGTTCAACAATAACAAAGGATGTTCCTGCGGATGCCCTTGCTATCGAACGTGGTGAAACGAGAACGGTTGAAGGGTATGCGGCCAGAAAACTTAAGAACAGAAAGAAAAAATAATCATTACGGAGTGTTTTGACCATGGGAATAATGGAACTCTTCAATCAGATATCATCGGAAAAAAAGACAGGTCCGGTTGAATACATTGTCGTGGGACTTGGAAATCCGGGTCTTCAGTATCAGGATACACGTCACAATGCCGGTTTTATGGCTATAGATACCGTTGCGGAAAAATACAATGCAGATGTAAAGAGAATAAAATTCAAGTCACTTTGCGGTGAATGTACTATAGGTGATAAGAAGTGTTTGCTTATGAAACCAACTACTTATATGAACAACAGCGGTGAGGCCGTTGTTGAGGCACTAAATTTTTATAAGCTTGGAACAGAAAATCTTATCGTAATATATGATGATATTTCACTTGAACCGTCAAAGCTTAGAATAAGAAGAAAAGGCAGCGACGGCGGACATAATGGTATTAAAAGCATTATATATCTTACAGGTGAGGATACTTTTCCCCGCATAAAAGTTGGAGTAGGGAAAAAGCCGCATCCACAGTATAACCTTGCTGACTGGGTGCTCTCCAACTTTAAGGCTGATGAGATACCGCTGATAAAAGAAGCGTGTCAGAATGCCTCTGAATCAGTAGAACTGATGGTAACAGGCAGGATAAATGACGCAATGAACAAATTTAACTGATTTGAGGGAACAGATTGAATATTTTTCAGAGCAGCTTCCGTAAATTAACTGGCTACAGGGAGCTAGAACGTTGTTTCAGGGATGGTATTACACCGGTTTGTGTTACCGGACTTGCACAGATTCATAAGGCACAGCTCATTTTTGCATTTTCAGATGAGAGAACATCTCTTATAATAACGGATGATGATAATTCAGCGCGAAGACTTGCTGAAGATATAAACGAAATGGCGCTGGAACAGACTGCCGCATATTTTCCTTCAAGGGAATACATGATGCATTCGGCTGAGGGTATCTCAAGAGAGTACGAATACGCAAGAATCGGTGTTCTGTCCAGACTTATAAGTGGAGAATGCAGAATTGTAATTGCCGGTGCAGAAGCCGTTATGCAGATGGTGCCGCCGGCGGATGTATTGAAGGAACGGTCATTTTCTATTGAAAAGGGCGGAGAGATACGGATAGAAGAGCTGGTTGAGAGGCTTGTTATGTGCGGTTATACCCGAACTGACAGTATAGAAGGTGCCTCCCAGTTTTCAGTAAGAGGATCCATAGTAGATATCTTTTCTCCACAGGCAGCTATGCCTTACAGAATGGAATTCTGGGGAGATGAGGTTGACAGTATATCATACTTTGATCCTGAAACCCAGAGAAGAACTGATTCACTTGATTCAGTTCGCATAGTTCCGTCCCGTGAAGTCCTGTATAATCCGCTGGAACTTGCTGACAGGATAGAAAAGACGGCTAAACAGTCCCGTTCTAAAAAAGCCTCGGTCTTCAGTAAAAAAGCAGCTGCAGACATTGAAAAATTACGTGAGGGAATTCTCATAGAAAATTCAGACAAGTATATCAGTCTGGTTTATGAAAAAACCAGTACCCTTCTTGATTATATAGAAGGTGACATATATTTTAACGAATTTAATCAGATAATTAACCGCGTAAAAGGCATTGAAGGGCAGTATAACGAAGACGTGGCGATTCTTCTTGAAGAGGGAGAACTTATAAGAGCCCTTTGCGGACATTATGTTGATTTTGATGAAATCTGTTCGCTTGCAGGGAGCAGAGAATGTATTTATCTGAATACATTTTTCAGTAGTGCTGACAGGGTTGGCTACAGGCAGGTAATTAATTTTGAGGCGGTTCAGACTTCTACATGGGGCGGAGAAATGCGTCAGCTTGAGGAAGATCTGAGATCGTACTGCAATAACGGATATTCTGTCGTACTTATGGCAGGAAGCGAAAAAACTCTCCCTATTATCGCAGATGATTTAAGAGAAAGCGGATTTAAAGTCCAGATTATCAGTGATAAAACAGAAATCACTCCTTCTGTTGTCTATCTTATGTGCGGCAGTCTTTCATCCGGATTTGATTATCCGGAGATAAAGCATGCCCTTATCTCCCAGACAAAGGCTGTGAATGCAAAGAGAAAGAAACTGAAAAACAATAAGATTGGCAGGGAGATACGGGGACTTTCAGACGTTACTCCGGGTGATCTTGTTGTTCATGTTCATCACGGAATAGGCAGATTTGTCGGCATAAGGAAACTTGAACTTGAAGGTGTTACAAAGGATTATATCACAATACAGTATGCAGGCAAGGATGTCCTGTATGTTCCGGTGACACAGCTTGATATGGTTTCGAAATATATCGGCGGCAGAGATGACAGCGGCGTAAAACTCAATAAGCTTTCATCGGCAGAATGGCAGAAAACAAGAAATAATGTTAAACGTGCCGTTAAGGATATGGCTGCTGAACTTATTGCGCTTTATGCAAAAAGGCAAAATACAGAAGGCTTTGCGTTTTCTCCTGATGACGAGATGCAGCGTGATTTTGAAAACAGATTTCCGTATGTTGAAACAAATGACCAGCTTCAGAGTATTGCTGAGATAAAAAGTGACATGGAAAAAAATCATCCGATGGACAGACTGCTCTGCGGTGATGTTGGATTCGGAAAAACCGAGGTTGCTTTTCGTGCAGCTTTTAAATGTATGTTTGACGGAAAGCAGTGTGCAGTACTTACTCCTACTACTGTTCTGGCGTGGCAGCACTATCAGACAGCACTCAGAAGATTTGAACATTTTCCTGTTAAGGTTGAACTTCTTTCACGTTTCAGAACCCCTGCACAGCAGAAGGAAATTCTGAAACAGCTCAAAGAAGGAAAGATAGACATGATTATCGGAACGCATCGCCTCGTGCAGAAGGATGTTAAGTTCAAGGATCTTGGCCTTGCCATTATAGATGAGGAACAGCGTTTCGGTATAGCCCATAAAGAAAAATTCAAGGAAAATTTTATAGGTGTTGATATTCTGACACTGTCTGCTACGCCTATCCCACGAACGCTCAATATGGCAATGAGTGGAATACGTGATATGTCTGTAATTGAAGAACCTCCTCAGGACAGATATCCGGTTCAGACTTATGTAATAGAACATAATCAGGCGGTGCTTGTTCAGGCTATTTCAAGGGAACTGAAACGCGGCGGTCAGGTTTATTATATTCATAACAGAGTTGAAACCATTGCAGGCTGTGCATATAAACTTCAGGAACTCCTGCCAAATGCAAGAATTACCTATGCACACGGGCAGATGACGGAAGAAGCGATGTCAGAGAGATGGCGTCAGCTGCTTGATCATGAGATAGATATTCTTGTTTCAACCACGATAATAGAAACAGGTGTTGATGTACCTAACGTTAACACTCTGATTATAGAGGACGCTGACCGGTTCGGATTATCACAGTTGTATCAGCTCAGAGGAAGAGTGGGGCGTTCCAACAGACGTGCATTTGCGTACTTTACCTTCAGAAAGGGTAAGGTTTTAAACGAAGTAGCTACGAAGAGACTTGAAGCTATTCGTGAGTTTACACAGTTCGGAAGCGGTTTCAGGATTGCCATGAGAGATCTCGAGATAAGGGGTGCTGGAAGTATTTTAAGTGGAAAGCAGCATGGTCATATTGAGACTGTCGGGTACGACATGTACCTTAAGCTCCTTTCTGAAGCAATAGCCGAAGAACGCGGTGAGGAGCCGGAAAAGAAGGCTTCGGAATGTGTTGTTGATATTCAGATAGATGCACATATACCGGAAAACTATATTGAAAGTCTTCCGCAGCGAATTGATGCATATAAGAAAATAGCTGTTATAAACACAAAGGGAGAGAGTATGGATCTTATTGATGAATTTGTGGACCGATACGGTGATCCTCCGGATGCTATTGTCGGACTTATAAATGTATCTCTTCTCAGAAATACAGCTGCAAAACTCGGAATAACCAAGATATCTCAGCGAAATAACTGTCTTCTCTTTTATATCACCTCACCTGAAATTTCTCAGATTAAGGCGCTGTCTGAAAATTTTAAAGGCCGGGTGCTGTTTAACAGTCTTACTGATTCCTATATCAGCGTCAGACTTGAGCAGCGTCAGAAACCGGAACAACTTATAGGTGAAGTTATTGAGATAATGAATAAAGCAGTTTCTGCTGAAAAATAGTTTATAGCGAAAGGATGAGGGATTTGAAAAAGAAATTAATTGCTCTTTTTGTTGCTGCCGGTATGATTTTATCTGTAGTTTCATGCGGAAATAAAACAGCCGAAGAAAGCAGTCAGACGGAGGAAACAACTGCTGTGACAACAGCTGTCAGGGAGGAAACACCAGCTGAAACAACCGTTACGGAGCTTGTTGAACCTGATTATCCTGTACTTGCTGCTGATGAAAATTCAATTACTTTTAATGATGGTGACGACCTCTATACAGCACATTGTGACGGATACAAGAATTTTGAAGATGATGAATCGGACTGCAGGCTGTCTGTAGCTGAATACAAAGGCGAACGACAGCTTAAGATAGAAGTTCTTGATTTTGATGAAAAATCAGGCATGTATAAAGTTCCTAAAATCGTTTTTGATGTCGATGAACTGGTTGGCTCGGAAAATCTAAGTAAAGTAAAATCATTCAGCTGCGACATCACACAGGTTGCCGCAGGCGAATTTGAAGGTGAAGACGGAGAAATGCTCTTTGTTCCAGGAAATCTTATGGGAACATTCGGTTCCGTTCTCGGGGAAGATTGTGATGAGTGGTATGAACCTACCGGCTCATCTAATTCCTACGCTAAAGAGGAGTGGAACTTTGAATGGGAATATCTCCATGTTGAAGGAAAATGGCTTATCAAGGGGTTTGTTGATGGTACAGAAAACTCAACTCTTGTATTTTTAAGATGGGGGATACCGAATCAGGCAGATATCTATCTCGATAACCTTACTTTCTACGATGAAGACGGAAACTCTATTCCGATAGTATATACACCTGGTATGGCGTCAGAAGGTACAGAAGCTTCACCTGAAGAAACAGAGATATCGCCGGAAGATACACAGGAAGATACAGAAGTATCATCGGATGAAGAAAAATCAGAGGAAGACACAGAATAATTATCTATATGCGCTATATTTTCTTAAGGAGGAGAAAATTTTTGGAGACTATACAGTACAAATGCCCTAACTGTGGCGGACCGCTTGAATATCGTGCAGATATTCGTGAGTTTGGATGTGAATATTGTTTAAGTACATTTACTGACGAAGAAGTAAAGAAAATGTTTAAGGACAATGAAAGTGCCGATCTTTCGCAAAATACAGATGAGAGTGCAGAAGATGACGGTTTTGGAAACGGAAATCTTTATTCTTGTACCAGCTGTGGTGCTGAGATAATGACTGATGCTGAAACAGCAGCGACTTTCTGTGTTTACTGTCACAACCCGGTTATACTCAAGGGAAGACTCTCTGGAGAATATCGACCGGGCAGTGTTCTTCCCTTTGAAATAAACAGAGATAAGGCTCTTGAGATATTTAAAAAAGAAATGGGAAGAAAAAAATTCACCCCTTCAGACTTTCTTTCAACGCAGACTCTGGAGAAGATGACAGGTCTGTATGTTCCTTTCTGGCTTGCTGATTGTCAGGCCAACGGAAATCTTGAAGGTATAGGCAAAATTATACGAACATGGAGAAAAGGTGATTACCAGTTTACAGAAACTAAAGAATACACCGTTGAGAGAGTTGCCAGTATTACATGCCGGGGTGTTCCGGCTGACGGAGCGAGCAAGATAGATGACGGTCTTATGGATGCAGTAGAGCCGTTTGACTACAGTAAGATGGAGGATTTTTCCATGTCGTATCTCTCCGGATTCCTGGCTGACAGATACGATGTAAACAAAGGTGAGGTATTTCCGCGTATAAGAGAAAAGGTGAATACTGCATCAAAAGAACTTCTCAGGGCTTCTGTTACAGGATATAACAGCTTTTCTGAATCAAAATCCTCCGTTAATATTATGAATACAGACTGGAGATACGCTTTGCTGCCGGTATGGTTTATGACATATAAATATAACGGAAAGATATATGAATTTGCAGTAAACGGTCAGAGTGGAAAACTCGCCGGATTTGCGCCTCTTTCAAAGAAAAAGCTTTGTGTTTTTGGAATACTGTTATTTTTGGCGATTACACTTATTGCCGGACTTGGAGGGTATTTTCTATGATTAATTTAAAAAAAATATCCGCAGTTCTGTCAGTAGTAATTCTTCTCGTGTTTTCAGTTGTTCCGGTGAATGCTGAAAATGTTTTATCGGATGTATCTGAAGGAAAATACATATTTGACCTTGACAACAGTCTCGCAGCCGAAGATGAAAAATACTTATCCGGAGAGCTTGACAGGATAAGCAAAATGACCAGACTTAATATAGCGGTTGTAATAACGGATGATCTTGGCGGGAAAAGTTCACAGAGTTATGCCGATGATTTTTATGATGAACTCTTTGGGATAAATACAGATGGAATTCTGCTCTTGCTGGATAATCAGACGCAGTGGGATCATATTTCCACCAGCGGAAAAGCAATAGAATTGTTCAGCGATTCATATATAGATGTCATGTTTGAAAAAATTACACCGTATCTGAAAGCAGATGATTACTGTGGAGCGATAAACAGATTCTTTTCTCTGTGTGACATTTCAAAACAGAGGACATCCAGAACCGTTAAGATAACTTTGGTTGGTGCAGTCATTGCACTGGTTGTATCGGGTATAACCTGCGGGGCAATAGCACATGGATATAAATCGCATCCTAAGTACAGTCCGCGTAATTATGTGGCCGATAATGAAACAAAATTCAGGGTAAGCAATGATACCTTCCGATGCCAGTACACAAATAAAGTCAAGATAGAAACAAGCAGCGGCACCAGAAGCGGCGGCAGCAGTACACATACGAGCAGAAGCGGCGGAACACACGGCGGTGGTTCACATCACAGATAAAAAAACAGACCTGTGCTTTACTTCACAGGTCTGTTTTTCTATATCTTCCGGATTATATTTATAAGATTTTCAGTAATATAGTCAATGTCCTCGCATGTATTGTTATCATCAAAGGAAAATCTTATTGATGATAACGCATCCTGGTTACTTAATCCCATTGCTTTCAGAACATGAGAAGGAGATGAACTTCCGGAAGTGCATGCTGAACCGGCCGAGGCACATATTCCTTTCAGGTCAAGCATCAGCAGAATTCTTTCTCCGTCAGCATTTTTTACTGTTATGCTGGAAATCCCGGGAATACGTTTTTCACATGCTCCGTTTACAGAGATTCTTTTGTTTTCAGACAGATTTTTCTCAAATCTGTTTCGAAGGTTTTCCACATATCGAGTTTTTTCTTCGTGATCAGAACAGATTTTTTCAAATGCGGCTCCGAGTCCGACTATAGCGGCGGTGTTTTCAGTACCGGGACGCATGTTGTTTTCCTGTGCTCCTCCAAACAGAAGGTTTGATATCGGTGTATCTTTTCGTATAAACAATGCTCCTATGCCTTTTGGTGCATGAAGTTTATGACCGGAAACAGACAAAAGGCTGATGTTCCGGGTATTTACGTCTATTTTTTCATATCCGACGGCCTGAACAGCATCGGTATGAAACGGGATATCATGATTTTTACATATCTGTCCTATATCTGATACGGGCTGTATAACTCCGGTTTCGTTGTTCGCATACATTATGCTCACCAGAGCAGTTTCAGTCGTGATTGCTTTTTTCAGGTCATCCGGATTTATTTTACCGGAAGAATTAACCGGTAGGTAGGTTACCCTGTACCCCTGTTTTTCGAGATATCTGCAGGTGTGAAGTACAGCATGATGCTCTACAGAGGAAGTGATAATATGGTTCTTCCTTCCTCCTGTTTCTGTACATATTCCTCTTAAGGCCCAGTTGTCAGATTCAGTCCCGCTGCCTGTGAAAAAAATCTCATCCGGTTTGCATGAAAGGGCTGAAGCAATGTGAATGCGGGCTTCTTCTATTGCAGTTCTGGCTGTTCTTCCTATTCTGTGTACAGCAGACGCGTTTCCAAACTGTTCGGTCAGATAGGGCATCATTTTTTCCAGAACATACGGAGATATCCGGGTTGTTGCAGCCGCATCAGCGTATATTAAACGTTTTTCCATACCTGTCGGTTACCTGCTGAATATATCACGCTGTATAACGGCAAGTTCATCACATCTTTCATTTTCAGGATGACCGTTATGACCTCTTACCCAGATGAATTCAACATCATGTTTTTTCAGGAGAGGAAGCAGTTGCTTCCATAATTCAGTATTTGGTACAGGCGTGTTTTTTTCCTTAATCCAGTTTTTCTTCTGCCAGTTGTAGACCCAGCCTTTTGTTACGCTGTTTACGACGTACTGACTGTCTGTTGTAAGGATTACTTTACATGGTTCCTTCAGTGCGTTCAGAGCTTTTATGACGGCTGTAAGTTCCATGCGGTTGTTTGTGGTCTGACGGTCGCCGCCGGAGAGTTCTTTTTCATGTTCTCCGTATCTTAAGATTGCTCCCCATCCTCCCGGTCCGGGATTTCCGCTGCATGCACCGTCTGTAAATATTCTTACGAGTTTTTTATTTTCCATATTATTTTTCTCCAAGTTCAGTATAATATTATTATATATCATATGTCAAATTTGTTCAAGTTGTTTTTTATCGGGGATTGAATTAATATTAATTATATGATATAATTAATTTAAGGAAAACGTTTACTTAAAAATGATTTTTTTAATTTGAGAAAGGGTGTATGTAATGAATTTAATGAAGTTAATAAGTACTGCATCAGCGCTCGTTCTTTCAGCAAATGCAGCTGCAGTTCCGGCTTCACAGAGTGCGGAAAAGACTTCTTCTTCAGAAGCTGTAAGATATGAATTTGAAGACGGAAAAACAGAAGGCGGAAAAATTTATTTAAACGGTGACGCAGATGTAGATATGGGAGACTGGCCGGAAGGAACTAATCTGAGCGGATTTTCAGGAAAGGGATTTTCATATCTTGACCAGAAGGGAACTACTGTCAGTGTTGAAGTAGATGTTCCTAAGGCAGGTCTTTACGAACTGACTGTATGTTACTGCGAACCAAGTGATCCTAACAAGAAGGTGCAGTATCTTAATATTAACGGTGTAAATCAGGGCGAACTTACATGTCCTTATACTCTTGAATTTAAAGAAACTTCAGGAGGCGTTGTAAATCTTAAAGAAGGCAAGAGCACGATTGAACTTAAAGCGTACTGGGGTTATACATTTTTCGACTATATAGAGATTAAACCAGCCAGTGAAAAACTGTCAAATCTCTCACCGACACGAAAACTTTGCACTCCGAATGCCTCAGAGTCTGCACAGAGACTCTACAGCTACCTCTGTGATGTTTACGGAGAACATATTCTGGCTGGTCAGCAGGAATACTGCGGTGACCACAACTATAATCTCTGGAATGACCCTGATACATTTATCAAAGATAATGAAGCAGAATTTGAGTACATAGAAGAAAAAACCGGTAAATTACCTGCAGTTCGCGGAATAGACCTGCTTGCTTACAACTCATCATCAGACTGGAGAGATCACGCTCCGGAAAGAATAATCGAATGGGTAAACAAGTACAATGGTATAGCTACTGTTACATGGCACTGGAATGTTCCTTGTGAGAAAGACAGCAAAGACATTGCTTTCTATGTTGAATCAACAGGAAACACGCCGTTTACAACATTCAGCGCAAAAAATGCTGTTACAGAAGGTACATGGGAGCATGAGAAGATTCTTGCTGATATAGATATTATTGCAAAAGAACTTTTAAAAGCTAAAGAGGCAGATGTTCCTATACTCTGGAGACCTCTGCACGAAGCTGAAGGTGCATGGTTCTGGTGGGGAGCTGAAGGTCCGGAGGCATGTAAGAAACTTTACAGACTTCTCTATGACAAGCTGACAAACGAATATGGTCTTGATAACCTTATCTGGATATGGACAGGTTCAACTTCACCAGCTGCTTCAGAATGGTATCCTGGTGATGATGTGGTTGATATCGTTGGTTACGATAAATATAATGCAGCAGACGGAAAGCCAAATCTCAGCTCAATTGCATCAACATTTTACAGTCTTGTTCAGAGCACAGACGGACAGAAAATGGTTGCTATGACAGAAAACGATTCTATTCCGTCACTCGAAAATCTTGTAAATGATAAGGCTGCATGGCTTTACTTCTGTCCATGGTACATGAATTATCTTACAAGCGAGCAGAATAACCCGGTTGAAAATCTTATTGAAATATATCAGAGTGACTACTGCATTACACTCGATGAACTTCCGGATCTGAAAAAATATCCGATAAACTCTTCTGATGAACCGGCAGTAACTACTGTAACAACTAAAAAAGAACCCACGCAAACAACTACTTCTGCGACTACTACCAAGACTCCTGGTAATGTTGAGGAGATTATTTACGGTGATTTAGATGGCAGTAAGGATGTTGACCTTACAGACCTTTCTCTTTTAAGCCTTGTCATTCTTAAAGAAAATGAATGCACAGACATAATAAGCGTAGTTGGTGACGTTGATGCCAACGGAGAAATAAACGTTGCTGACCTTAGTCTTCTTAAACAGTATGTAATGAAAAGAGAAGGCGTAGTACTTGGTCCTAAAAAATAAATCATTTAAATTTATTAAATCTATCAATCAAAAAAATAATCCATTCAGAGATAATCTGAATGGATTATTTTTTTATTTAAAATTAAGAATTATCTGATTATTCTTACTCTGATAACATTTTCAACTGAAGCGAGTTTGTTTTCTGTGTCAGCGTCAACATCCTTGCCTGTTGCATCGATAACTGTGTAAGCAAAGTCCTTCTTGCTGTTGCTTATCATGTTTTCGATGTTGATACCGGCTGCGCCGAGTGTTGAAGTAATCTTTGAGATTGTATCAGGGATATTTTTGTGGATGATGCAGATCTTTTCACCTGTAGCAACCATCTCGGCGTTTGGAAGGTTTACGGAATTTCTGATATTTCCGTTTTCAATGTAGTCGATGAGTTCTTCGGCTGCCATAACTGCACAGTTGTCTTCACTTTCAGGTGTTGAAGCGCCAAGATGAGGGAGAGCAACGACGTTCTTTGCGCCAATTACTTCAGCACTTGGGAAATCAGTTACATAGCATGAAACCTTGCCGCTTTCGAGAGCACTGAGAATTGAAGGTGTGTCAACGAGTTCGCCTCTTGCAAAGTTGAGGATTCTTACGCCGTCCTTCATTGAGCTGATTGAGTCGCTGTTGATAAATCCCTTGGTTTCAGCGTTGTACGGAACGTGAATTGTAAGGTAATCGCAGCATTCAAATACTTCCTTCTGTGAAGGAACTACAGAAACCTTTCTTGAAAGCTTAAGAGCAGCATTTACAGAAAGGAACGGGTCTGTACCAACGACTTTCATGCCAAGTGAAACTGCGGCATTTGCTACGAGGATACCGATAGCGCCAAGACCGATGATGCCGAGTGTCTTGCCCTTGATCTCAGGACCTGCAAACTGTGACTTGCCTTTTTCAACGAGCTTGCCAACCTGGTCACCTTCGTTCTTGAGTGAAGGAACCCATGCGAGTGCGTCAGCGAGCTTTCTTGATGAGAGAAGAAGGCCTGCTATAACGAGTTCCTTAACTGCGTTTGCATTTGCTCCGGGTGTGTTGAATACACAGATACCTTGTTCAGCACATTTTTCAACCGGAATGTTGTTTACGCCGGCACCAGCTCTTGCGATTGCAAGGAGGTTTGAGCCGAATTCCATGTCGTGCATTGCAGCGGAACGAACCATTATTGCATCAGGATTAGCCTGTGTGTCTGCAACTGTATATTTTGCCTTGTCAAAAACATCTGTACCGCATGAAGCGATTTTGTTTAATGTCTGAATATTGTACATGACTGCCTCCAAATTAATTAAGCATTTTCCTGCTCAAATTTTTTCATGAATTCAACGAGCTTTTCAACGCCTTCGATTGGCATTGCGTTGTAGATAGAAGCACGCATACCGCCTACTGAACGGTGACCCTTGAGGTTTTCAAAGCCGGCTTCCTTAGCTTCCTTTACAAACTTAGCGTCCATATCAGCATCGCCTGTGATGAAAGGAACGTTCATAAGTGATCTGTCAGCACCCTGAACAGTAGCCTTGAAGAGCTTGCTCTGGTCGAGGAAGTTGTAGAGGATAGCAGCCTTCTTTTCGTTATGAGCCTTCATAGCTTCAAGACCGCCCATTTTCTTGATCCACTTGAATACCTTGCCGCATACGTAGATGCCGTAGCATGGAGGTGTGTTGTAGAGAGAATCGTTGTCAGCCTGAACCTTCCAGTTCATCATTGTAGGAGTCTGCTTGAATGCAGGACCGTCGGCAATGAGGTCTTCACGAACGATAACAATCTGTACACCTGAAGGACCAACGTTTTTCTGTACACCGCCGTAGATAACGCCGTACTTTGTAACGTCAACTGGTTCTGAGAGGAAGCATGAACTTACGTCAGCAACGAGTTCCTTTCCCTTTGTGTTCGGAAGTTCAGGGAACTTTGTACCATATATAGTATTGTTTTCGCAGATGTAAACGTAGTCTGCATCTTCCGGAATATCGAGATCTGAACAGTCAGGGATGTATGAGAAAGTCTTGTCAGCTGAAGAAGCAACTGCAACTGCTTCACCGTACATCTGAGCTTCTTCATAAGCTTTCTTAGCCCACTGACCAGTGATTATGTAAGCTGCCTTTCCGTTCTTCATAAGGTTCATAGGAACGCCTGCGAAGAGAAGTGAGGCACCGCCCTGAAGGAAGATTACCTTGTAGTTATCAGGGATGTTCATAAGATCGCGAAGATCCTGTTCAGCTTCCTTGATAATTGTATCATATACCTTTGAACGATGTGACATTTCCATTACAGACATGCCGCTGCCCTTGTAGTCGAACATCTCGTCTGCACATTCTTTGAGAACTTCCTCCGGAAGAACAGCCGGACCTGCACTGAAGTTGTAAATTCTGCTCATTTTAAAATGACCTCCATAAATTTATCTAATGGTAATAATATGAATTTGAACTATATCAATAAATATATTATAGATATTATATACACATATATTATTATATGCTTTTTAATCTGATAAGTCAATATTATGCGGGGAAATTAATATAAAAAGTGAAAATGCGGATACGGTATGATGTTGTTTATTCTGACAAATATTCAGAAGATACAGAGTAATAAAGGAGTGTGGGGATGAATTTTACAAAAAAATATATAAATTGAGAATACTTGTTGACATTTTGAATAACGGGATGTATAATGAATCTATAAATAAACATTGAAAGGAAGTAGATTAATGAAAAACACTTTTCCAAAAAAAAGGAAGCGGAAAGCATCTGTTTAAAAGATGTCTTTCACTTATTCTTTCAGGAACTCTGACACTGCCATTGTTACCACATGGAGATATAACTGGCAGTACCTCAGAGACTGTTCATGCTGCAACAGCAGATGTAACTTACGGAGATGTAAACAGTGACGGGGTTATCAGTATCCTTGATATTATATTACTGAAGTCATATGTTACGGAGAACAACACAAAAGGATTTTCAGTAGAAGCAGCAGACCTTGACGGTGACGGCAAAGTATCATCAAAGGATGCAGTAGAGCTGTCTGTGTATCTGCTAAATCAGATCGGTAGTTTTTCCTGTGAGATGAATGTTGATACAGACGGAGACGGTCTGTGCGATTATGTTGAAAAGGAAATACTGGGAACTGATTATCAGAAGAAAGATACAGATGGTGACGGACTTGATGATTATTCGGAAGTCTACCTTTGTGACACAGATCCTTTGAGTTCTGATACCGGTAAAACAGGAGTAAAGGATTCACAGAAGGATGCAGACGGGGACAAACTTACGAATGCGGAAGAAATCAGTCTCGGAACATCACCAACATTTACTGATACCGATGAGGACGGATTAAGCGACTACGATGAAGTAAAAAAGTATAAGACTGACCCTCTGAAAGAGGATACAGATGGTGATGGTATTTCCGATAACGGTGAAATTAAACTTGGACTTGATCCGCTGAAAATAAAAT
>JAEDJV010000045.1 GCA_016296165.1 Oscillospiraceae bacterium
TATGGATGTCAACTATTCTGACAGTATTTTTACAGTGGATATAATAATGTATATAATATAAATCTTATCCAAAAACTGGGTTACAAGAAATCGACATTTGGTTACATTTTCTCACACAAGCCAATCCAATATGTTATAATATGTGTGTCAAAAGAGAATGGAGGTGAATGGGATGAAGAAGTTCTTTCAGAAGTACGGTGGATTTCTTGCAACACTTGCAATTGCTGTAACAACACTGAACGCAAATACGTCATGTCTTTGTATAATGCATCAGGACTCACTGCCGGAAGAGGCTAAGAAGCTCCGCAAATTCTAATGTTTGCAAGAACAGCAGAAATACTGACAAAAAAACTTAAAGAAAATAATACAATCACAGTTGAACAATATGAGATATGCCGATATGGATTTCAGCAAGGGTTAACAATAATCTTTAATACTGTGACGACAATAGCTATTGGTGTGGTTTTCGGTGAGCTGTGGCAGGTTGTATACAGAAAAACTACACTGATGATTACTGCCGTAGAGATTATTATGTTCTTTATCAGCCTGACATTCGGATAGAAGGAAATGGCTCTGTGTATCGTCTGGGTTCTGGCTGTTATGGCGGTTATGCTTTTGGGTGGGAAGTGGAAGAATGAATATTATAGTAAACGACAATAAAAACTTTATTTTCGATAATTGCAATAAACATCATTGCTCAATTGTTGAAGTAACAATTTTATTTAAAGTAAAAACAATAATGTCGCTCACTATAAGTTACAAGTGATTGGAAATGTGGAAGCTCTGACAAAGAAGTTTGAAAACCAGTCTGGAGGAAGATTGCTGTTGTTCAGGCAGACATTGCTTTGGGTTCAGCTTCTATCCGGGGGGAGTCAGCTGGTAAAACCGAAGTGTAAAAAATATTAAAAGATGAAAGGAGTCAAGTATGTTATAAAGAAATTCAAGAAAATCATTGCCAGTACTATAGTCACAGGCACTATGATGACGAGTATAGCCAGCATTACGGTAAATGCAGAGCAGACTAATGGAGTGAATGCAACATTATTCTATGATGAATGGGAATTTACTTGTCAAGTATTTAACAGCAGTGAAACGCATATCGGTGATTTTTGTTATGGATATCATAGTATGGTTTATAATAAAGGTAAACTTTTATGAAAAAAATAAAATATACATCATGTTTAATAGTATTTCTTCTCTGCTTTATTTTGAGTAATGAAATGTTTCAGAATTATTTATGCACGTTTACAAATCAGTTTTACTATATTGATATAGATACGGATAAAAGAAAAGAACTTTATGATATAATGAATCAACTTTCGGAAAAGAGTTTTCCGAAAGCCTTTGCTGTTTCCGTCGACATTGGAAACTATAAATCCGTATCAGTCAGTATTTTTTCAGATGACGATCAGTTTGAAGAAATATCAGAGAAAACAGATATCAAAGAAGGGATATACAACAGTATTCTCTCGGGAAATACAAATGTGAACAGAAAAGATTTTTCTGGAATAATCCCGCGGTCTGATATAGTGAGATTTTACTTTGATGCATCAATGGAAGAAATGGAACAAATTCATTTTCTGATTAATCGTTATACAGCAACATCATATGTACACAAAGAAGACAGGTCAGGTTTGGAGTGGATACAAAACTGCATATGGGTTATACCGTTTCTTTTTTTACTCCTGCTTACATGGTTTTCTGTTCAGTTTGATAAGAAAAGAAACTTTTTGAAAATATCACTTGGTGCATCAAGGACAAGTATTATCCTTAGATTTGTTATATCCGATACATTGGTGCTTCTGATTATATTTTCTGTTATGTATCTCATATTAAGACAGTATATATACATTGATTACCATATAAAGAGTTTGAGAGTGACATTTGCTGTTTTTTAATCATTAACGGCATGCTTCCTCTGACCATTTTAAAAACTGATTATAAGGAGATCATTTACGGAGCAAATTTAAACCAGTCACTTCTGTCAAACTGTTATCTCATGAAGGCTTTGACTCTGATTGTAACGATAGCATCCATTTCTGTAAATTTATATCTCATAACCGGTAATATCAGGTACCTTCAGTATTACCCAATAATCGAAGATTGTGATGAGCAGTATTTTATAAATTTTATTCCGGATTATAATTACTATAAAAGTAAGGAAGGAAGAGAAGAACTGGGAGGAATGGACGAAAACGCTGATAAAATGGAGATAAATTACATGCTGAAAAACAGAATTTGTCTGGATTATTTATACGAAGATAAAATCAAATATTCAGAAATATATGTAAGTGACGACAATGGAAATACAGTTATATTTACTAATGATACTTCTATGCTCACAGATGCTGCATTAAAAGATAAAATCAGAACAGATTATGATTTTACGGTTCTGATTCCTGATGATTTTCCGTCGAATCTCTGTTCGGAGAAAATTTCTGGTTCACTTGGAGGACGTATGCTGCTCCCGGAGGGCTCATATACATATTACTTTGATACCTATGATTTTAACTCAAAGGTAATTTATATGAATATTCAGGAAAATGGAACTGAGTCAGGTTACGGATTTGACATAATAGAATGTCCGGCGATAATTTTTTGTAATTTAAATGGTCAGAAAATGAGGGAAATACACGATCAGTTTGATATTCCGGCAGTAAAATATTTCGGTTTGGAGCTTTGCACGATAAGGTTTCTGACTGATGAAGATGAATTAAAATCAAAATATAACATCATTGATTTATCTGCCGCTGAGGTTCCGAAACAGTTCAGTACTATAAAAAACAGATTAATGCGTATAGTATTGTTAAATACGGTAATTAGTGCGTTTATGCTGTCTCTTGAAATGTTTCTCACAGTTATAATAATAAGGTTTGAGTACATGATAAATGCAAGGAGTTTGTCTGTAAAAAAAATACTCGGGTATTCACTGGTTAAGAATAATATAAGTATCTTTGAACTGAATCTGTTTGCGTCATTTATTGGTATGATAACTAACCTGATCAGTTGCCTTATGTTCCGGATTTCCGTCTGGTATATAGCTGTTATTACAGCTATTGCACTTTTTGCACTGGAAAATTTCGTTTCAGTCTGGTATATTCAAAAGTTTGAGAGAGTAAACACAGCAAAAATTCTGAAAGGCGGTAGTCTATGATTGAAATAAAGAATATTACAAAATCATTCGGGAATAAAAAAATTTTTACTGATTTTAGTATGACAATCCCGGATGGAGCATTCAAAATATTTGCAGGGAAAAGCGGCTGCGGTAAAACTACACTCTTAAATATGATAGGAGCAATCGAATCTCCGGACAGCGGAATAATAACAGTAAACGGACTTAACATATATAAAAGAGCGAATACAAGAAAATATTTTTCTGAACAGGTAGGATTTTTATTTCAGAATTTTGCACTGATTGAAGAAGAGACTGTTGAGGATAATCTTAACTATATCCAGAAGAAACACCGTTCCGGCAGGTCGATGGACGAGATACTTGATTTACTGGGATTGCTTGATAAAAAGAATGTGGAAGTGTACAAGCTTTCAGGAGGGGAGCAGCAAAGAATTGCTCTTGCAAGGCTGATGTTTAAGAAATGTGATATCATTCTTGCTGATGAGCCAACAGGATCGCTGGATTACGAAAATGCAGATGTTGTTATGAAGATTCTCCATGAATTTAATAACCAGGGAAAAACTATTATAATGGTAACTCATGATGAAAAAATCATTTCAGAAGAAAAGGATGTTGTAAGATTATGAAAAAAACAAAACAGAAGAATATAGGGTTCAAAAGACTTACAGTAATGCTTATTGTAATCCTGCTTATGTTTGCAGCGTATAACTTAGTGTGGTATTTTCTTAAATATCAGCCGTATCACAGGCTATGTGCCGACTTTCAGAAAAGTGATGAGGGCTTACGCGGTGAGAGATACTCTTATAGTGATACAGATTACACATATTCAATAAAAATGCCTGCATATCTTTCCTTTGAAGGAGGATTTATAAGTGTTTCCTCAAATAAAAAAATATCACAATATTCAGAAAATGGTGCTGAAGTGCAGCAATCAAGCTGTACTATTTTTATATGGCCTCAGATTATGAAGGAAACAAAGTATGGAGCAGCAATATTTGAACAGGATAACAGCTATATGCTTTATATTGATAAGGAAATTAATTATGTTGCTAATGATAGTGAACTTCCGTCCGAAACTAAAAGTAATGAAGAAATTATAAGTAACCATTATAATGAAATATCAGAAATTATGAATGCAGTTGATAAAATGTGGGGAGATATATGAATTAATATTGCTTTTGAATTGTACAATACACATACTGCTTAATAAAATAAAACAATAAACAATAACGTTTTTTCTTTGCTTTACAACATTGCACGCAGTCCGAAAATATGATATACTAAGAAATTAATCCTGATTATGCATTATTTGATCAGGCAATTATGTATGGTTTTGCAAAATTAGTAAATGGAAGTTTTCGGATATCAAATCGAATTTTTGAAGCTATACTATATAATTATTTTATTACAGCAAGTCAGATACAGAATGCGAATAGAAAACATATTTGATACAGAGTAAAGACAAGACTATCGTTGAGGCTGTGGTGTGAGAGGATCGACAGAATAACAGGTTGAAATTATGTTTTTTCATTAATGAGTAGGGAAAGCATTTAGCTTTCATGCTCATTTTTTCATTCAATTGACATATCCCAATAATACATGATATAATAAAAGACAAGCATATATGAACGGTTATTTAAGCCGCAGATAGATAACCAGAGACTGAATTTTTCCTGCGGTATGAAAGGAATGATCATATGGAACTGATAAGAATACAGAAAATCATTGCAGACAGCGGATATTGTTCAAGACGAAAAGCGGAGGAATATATACAGAGAGGAAAAGTTAAGGTGAACGGTCATCCTGTAAAACTCGGGGACAAGGCGGGCGCTAAAGATGAGATTACAATCTGCGGCGAAAGACTTTACAGACCTAAGAAAAAGAATAAAATATACCTTATGCTTAACAAACCACGCGGATATGTAACTACTGTATCAGACGAACTTGACAGAAAATGCGTTATGGATCTGCTTGACGGTATTGAGGAGAGAGTATATCCGGTAGGACGACTTGATAAGAATTCAGAAGGACTTCTTCTGTTTACAAACGACGGAAGTTTTGCAAATACTATCATGCATCCCAGCAAGCATATAGCCAAGACATACAGAGTTACTGTAAGACCGGATATAAATGACGAACAACTGATAACTATGTCATCAGGTATGGAGATTGACGGCCACAGGACACAGCCTGCTGTGATAAATGTAGTTTCAAAGGAGCCAGGAAGAGTGGTTCTGCTTATGACGATAAAAGAAGGCCGCAACAGACAGATAAGAAAGATGTGTGAAGGTGTGGGTCTTGAAGTAGCACGACTCAGACGAATCAGTATAGGACCGGTTAAACTGGGAATGTTAAAACCTGGTACTTATCGTGAGCTTACAGCTGAGGAACTCAGAGCACTAAGAAATGCAGCCGGTGATAACTGATAAATAAATTATTCAGACTATTGCAAATAGGAAAAAAATATGGTATGATTATAATGTTTGATTAACAAAAGTGTTAATTGTTATCGTTAAAATTTACCACTAAATATCTCAGAAAGGGAATTTTATATGCAGATTGATAAAAATTTAGACAGTGCAGCACGTAAAAGACTTGTGGCTCTTTTTGATGATGGTGCATACACAGAGATTAACTCATTATCAATGGAGAAAGACTGCCTTACAAGTGTAGTAACAGCTTATGGTTATGTGAACGGTTCGCTGGTTTATGCTTATTCGCAGGATAAGACAGTAAACAGCGGTGCGGTAGGAACAGTTCACGCACAGAAAATTTCAAAGCTATATTCACTGGCTGCCAAAACAGGAAGACCTGTAGTAGGCATTCATGATTCAAACGGAGCATTTATTGACGGAACCGTTGACTCACTTAATGCTTACGGTGAGATGATAGGTACAGCGGCATCGGTTTCAGGTGTTGTTCCACAGATTTCAGTTATAGCAGGTGTATGTGCAGGAAGTGCGGTTATGCTTGCATGCTCTGCAGATTTTGTAATTATGACAAAGGACAGTGAGCTCTTTGTTGCTCCTAACGGAAACGGAACTGCCGAAGCTGCAATGAAGACTGGTACAGCATCAGTCGTTTGTGATGATGACATTTCAGCAATTGAAACAGTAAAGGAATTACTAAGACTCATTCCTGAAAATAATCTCACATCTGTACCGGTTTACGAATATGATGACAATCCATATTCTGCAGGAAACAAACTTTCTGATATCATATCAAATATAACAGATGCTGATTCTGTAACAGAGCTTTATGAAGGTTTCGGAAAGGCTTCATATACAGCACTTGCTACAGTTTCCGGTTCGACGGTTGGTATAGCAGCTACAAATAAAACAGAAGACAGACTCACAGCTGATGACTCATCGAAAATTGCGCGTTTTGTAAGAACTTGTGATGCTTTTGGTATTCCGGTTATCACAATAGTTGATACAGAAGGTTTTGACGCTGAAGAAGAATCAGCAGGTAGTGTTCGCAATATGACAATGCTTGCCGGAACTTATGCAGAAGCGACTACAGTAAAGATTACACTTGTAAGTGGAAAAGCTTATGGTCCTGTGTTTGTTGCACTTGCAAGCAAGGGAACAAATTCTGATCTCACATTTGCATGGGAGAGTGCTGTTATTTCACCGCTTAATCCTCTTGCTGCAGTTGAATTCCTTTGGCATGACAGACTTGCGGGAGCTGAAAACACAGCGCAGAAGAGAAATGAACTTGCTGCTGAATATATTTCAGAATATGCAACTGCAGAAAAGGCTGCTTACAGAAATGGCGTGGACGAAATAATTGCAGCTGAACAGACAAGAGCAAAGATTGCTGAAGCACTTGAAATTCTTTCAGGAAAGAGAGTTTCCGGTCTTCCTAAGAAGCACAATAACTTCCCGCTTTAATAATTTAGTAAATTCAGAATTGGAGTTTTAATTATGAAAAGATTTAATATAACAGTAAACGGTAAAGCATATGATGTTGCAGTAGAAGAAATCACAGATGGTTCAGCTCCTGTTCAGGCAGCGGCTCCTGCAGCACCGGTAAAGGCGGCAGCGCCAGCTCCAGTTCCTGCGGCAGCACCTGCAGTAGGAGAAGGAACAAAGGTTACTGCACCTATGCCGGGCAACATACTTGACGTTAAGGTAAGCACAGGTGATACTGTAACAAAGGGACAGGTTCTCATGGTACTTGAAGCTATGAAGATGGAAAATGATATCGTTGCTCCATGTGACGGTAAAGTTACAAGTGTTATTGCCAAGAAGGGCGATACCGTAAACGCTTCAGATACACTTGCTACAATTCAGTAATTTATTGAAAGGCGGTTTATCGTACAATGGCTAAGAAAATAGGAATTACAGAAACTGTCCTTCGTGACGCGCACCAGTCTCTTCTTGCTACACGTATGCCAATTGAAGATATGCTTCCGATCCTCGAAAAGATGGATAAGGTAGGATACCATTCAATCGAATGCTGGGGCGGTGCTACTTTTGACTCATGCTTAAGATTTCTTGATGAAGATCCGTGGGAAAGACTTCGTGTTTTAAGAAAAAATCTCCCTAACACGAAACTCCAGATGCTCTTCAGAGGACAGAATATGCTCGGATACCGTCATTACGCAGATGACGTTCTCGAGTATTTTGTTCAAAAGATTGTTGCAAACGGTATGGATATAATCCGTATTTTTGACGCACTTAATGATATAAGAAATCTCGAAACAGCAATTAAAGCAACCAGAAAAGAAGGCGGTCACGCTCAGGTTGCTATTTCCTATACAACGGGTGATATCTTTACAACAGAGTACTATGTAAACTACGCAAAGCAGATTGAAGAAGCAGGTGCTCACTCAATCTGTCTTAAGGACATGGCAGCTCTTCTCACACCATACAGAACAGAAGAACTTATCAAGGCGATAAAGGGCGCAGTAAGTATTCCTGTACAGCTTCACACTCACTACACATCAGGACTTGCGTCAATGTGCAGTCTCAAGGCAGTTGAGTCTGGTGTTGACTGTATTGATACAGCTATGTCACCTCTCGCACTTGGTACATCACATGCACCTACAGAATCAATGGTAGCTGCACTTCAGGGTACCGAATATGATACAGGTCTTGACCTTGTTCTCCTCACAGAGATAAGAGAATACTTTATGAAGCTAAGAAAGAAATACATTGACAACGGACTTATAGATCCTAAGATGCTCGCTGTTGATGCCAATGCTCTTATCTATCAGGTACCGGGCGGTATGCTTTCAAATCTACTCTCCCAGCTTAAGCAGGCCGGAAAGGAAGATCAGCTCAATGACGTTCTCAATGAAGTCCCAAGAGTTAGAAAAGATGCCGGATTTATTCCGCTTGTTACTCCGACTTCACAGATTATCGGTACACAGGCTGTATTCAATGTAATTACAGGTGAACGTTATAAGACCGTTACAAAGGAATTCAAGGGTGTTGTAAGAGGTGAATACGGTAAGACACCGGTTCCTATAGATCCTGAATTCAGAAAGAAGATCATAGGTGATGCAGAACCGATTGACTGCCGGCCTGCAGACCTTCTCAAGCCTGAACTTGATACAATTCGTGAAGAATGTGCTGAATGGGTTGAACAGGAAGAAGACGTGCTCAGCTATGCTCAGTTCGGTCAGGTAGCCGTTAAATTCTTTGAGAAGAGAAGAAATAAAAAATACGGTGTTGACGGAAAGCATTCTGACAAGGAAAAACAGATTCATCCGGTATAATTCATTTCGCTGATTTAGTGAAAAAACAGGTGAATTTTTTATTCAAAGATTCGCCTGTTTTACAATATAATGAAAGTGATGGAGGGTTTTAATATGCCAATAAAGATCTCAACAGACCTTCCGGCTTACAGAACACTGCTGGACGAAAACATATTTGTAATGCCTGATAACATTGCTGAACATCAGGATATTCGTGCATTAAAGATAGCAATTCTGAATCTTATGCCAAAGAAGATTGAGACTGAGACACAGTTTCTGAGACTTCTTAGTAATACACCTCTGCAAGTTGACGTAGATTTTCTGCACGTGGAATCACATGTTTCCAAGAACACTTCGTTAAGTCATCTCAACACTTTTTATAAAACATTCAGTGATGTAAAAAACAACAAGTACGACGGTCTGATAATAACCGGTGCACCTGTTGAGCAGCTTGAATTTGAAGATGTGGATTACTGGGATGAAGTATGTGAAATAATGGAGTGGAGTAAGTCAAATGTATATTCTACCATGCATATATGCTGGGGTGCTATGGCTGGGCTGTATTATCATTTCGGAATACAAAAGCATACTTTAGACGAAAAGATTTTTGGAGTATTCCCGCATAATGTTATCGTTAAAGAATCACAGCTTCTTAAGGGATTTGACGATGGTTTTCTTGTTCCGCATTCCAGACTCGCCGAGATAAGACGCGAAGATGTGGAAAAAGTCCCGGAACTGAATATTTCAAGTGAGTCTGAACATTCCGGTGTTTATATAGTATGCAATAAAAACAAAAGACAGTATTTTATAACCGGGCACAGCGAATATGACAGAGATACACTTGCACAGGAGTATTTCAGAGACAGGGATAAAGGAATTGATATCAAATTACCATATAACTATTTTCCTGAAGATAATCCTGATAATAGCCCTCTTTTCAGATGGAGAGGCCACGCAAATCTTATGTTTTCAAACTGGCTGAATTATTGTGTATATCAAAGAACCCCGTATGATATAAACCAGATAGACGGAAACGGGTTCTGATATAAATATTTTTTTGGAGGAAAATAAAGATGGAAGAAAGAAAAAAAGGTTTAAGTATTGCAGCACTTATACTCGGTATTTTGAGTATGTTATGCTGCTGTATTGGTTTTCCTTTTGCGATTATAGGTCTTATTCTTGCTATAATTGCACTTGTGAAGAATAGTGGTGCTAAGGGAGCAGCTATTGTTGGTCTTATTACATCGATTATTACACTTATAATCAGCACATTAGTGACTGTGACCCTGATTCCATTTGCACCATATTTTGAAGATATGGGAGAAATGGTACAGAATGCGGCAACTGTTGTTGAAGAATATGAGGAAGATGGAGCTTATCCGGAAGTAATAGACAGGATGATCGAAGACGGTGTATTCGGCGAAGAAGAAGCGAAAATCTTTATGGATAGCTTCTGTGACGGCTTTAAACAGGGTTCCGGAGTTCAATAATTAAACCGGCTGCAGAACAGAAATAAAATTTCTTGCAACATAAAAAACAGAGATAATTCCTGCCATAGTGAAGTAAAATGCTTTGCTTCTGGGGATTATCTCTTTTTTATGCCCAAAAGCGTCTGTTAAAATCTCTATATAGAGCAATACTGCAAACACAACGGCAAGCGGCACAGAAGGATTACATCTGAAGGAGGAAAGAATATCGCCGTGAAGCAGATGGTTCAGAGAACGGGTACCTCCGCATCCCGGACAGAGAAATCCGGTACAAAAATATGCAATACAGATGTAGTGAGTTGTTTTCATAAATTTCAGAAAAGCAATAGAAATCACAAACGCAAGCGGGATAACAAAGACCGGCAGTAAAACTGCAAATATTCTTTTTTTCATTGTACTAAAATCTTCTCCTTTGGAATAAATTAAATGTATTATTAATAAAATATATAAAGTGAAAATTACGGGGTGATACAAATGAAGAGAAAAAAAGATAAGATAAAAACCATTGTATACATTACAGTCGGAATCCTTCTGTCACCAGCAGTAGCTGCCGGAATGGTAAAGGGGATAACAGGATTTAATTCAGCAGCAGAAGTTCTTTCTGAAATAAGAATCGGAACAGATTCAGGAGTGAGTGATGATATTAAAATTCCGATGGTTTCACATGGATTTGGGTGGAATGAAGAATATATATCAGATATAGATTTAAAAGAAAATGGAGAAATAATTCCTTATCCGCAAATAACAGATGTTCATTCTGGAAATGTGATAATGCAGACATTTGACAGGTACAGCGGAAGTCAGTATTTTGACCTTGATAAGTGCGGACAAGTCAGAAACTGTACGGATGAATCATTTAATGTACTGATTGCACAGAGCAGAATGAAACCGGAGTTTACAATTAAGCTTAACAGTACTCCGCAGGTATTGATAATGCATACACATACTACTGAAAGTTTTGAACCGTTTGAAAGAGAATATTATGATGCCTCATTTTCATACAGAACATCTGATGAAAATATGAATGTAACTGCAATAGGTGAAGAAATGAAAGTTCAGATAGAAAACTTCGGAATAAAAGTAATTCATGATACAACAATTCATGACTATCCTTCTTATCAGGGATCATATGAAAGAAGTGCAGAAACAGTCAGAAAAATTTTGTCTGAAAATCCCGATATAAAAGTTGTACTTGATATACACAGGGACGCAATCACTTCGGAAAATGATCTCATTGCACCGGTTACAGAAATATCAGGAAAAAAAGCAGCACAGATAATGATAGTTTCAGGATGTGATGACGGAACTATGAATATGCCGGATTATCTTCAGAATTTCAGACTCGCAAGTCTTTTTCAGCAGCAGATTGAAAGTGATAACCCGGGAATAACCAGACCAATATTATTTGACTACAGAAATTATAATCAGGAACTGACCACCGGAAGCCTTCTTATTGAAGTCGGGAGTCATGGAAACTCAATTGATCAGGTCAGATACACAGGAAAATTAATAGGAAAATCAATTGGAAAAAGCCTTCAGACACTTACATAAATAATAAAGCCGGAATCTTAATGATACCGGCTTCTATATCAGACTGGCATTTTAAATTCAGGTTTTTCGGAAGAAATAAGGTAATTATTGTAAAAGTCGTTTAATTCACCTCTATAAACAAGATGTGTTCCCGGAAGATGTCTTAAATCTTCAGGTGAATACATCCAGACAGGTTTACTCAGGGTTACTCCGGATTCGCTAATAATATGAGCAACAAACTGAGAACAGACAAACTTATTCTTTCTTTCGATATGTAACCTGAATGGGATTGACCAGAATCCCATGATGTTGTACGAGTAGCAGTCTCTGTATTTTTTAAAGTGTTCCAGAATGCTGTAAAACTTCTCCTTTTGCTGTCTTGTGACAGGGAGCATATATATTTCACAGGGAATGTTAGTGAAGAGTCCCAGCGTTCCTTCTCCGACAATTTCCTGATTGAATCCGGCAGGAAGAGGAAACATTGAATATTTTCTGCAGAAACTGTACATATCAGAAAGTGTGAGATCTGCAGCAATTGAACTGTGGTTGTACGGTTTGCGCGTGAAAAATTTTATTATTTTTGCCACAGTTGTTCCTGTCTGTGAAACAATTATGTAAATAGCATCAGTCATGGTATTACCCCTGAAAATAAAGATTAAAAACAGTTGAAAAATAATTAACGATATGGTATAATTATTAAGCAAGTTGTTTTTGACCGCCTGTAGCTCAGTGGATAGAGCAATACGCTCCGACCGTATGTGTCGCAGGTTCGATTCCTGTCAGGCGGATAAAATATTTAGCCCTGTTTCATGCTGACGTAGTTCTGCTGATTACAGGGCCTTTTTCATTATACATCAACTTGCATATGCTTGTCAACTACATTTTTTATACAAAATACACTAATATACTATTGCAAGTAATCTGTTAATATGTTATAATTATAGTATGTAATAACAGAATCTTTTATAGGAGGTAAATATGAACAGTCAGTTCGAAAATGTAGAAGCAGTCAAGGAAGCACTAAGAAACATAGTAAATGAACATGGCATTGAACTGTTTAAGGATGCTAAAAGATTTACCGGGCTTCTTAATGATTATATGCCGGATTTTGAAAAAGAAAGAAGACTCATAAGGACCGTTATTGCAAACAACGTGATATCCCAGATGGTTGATGAACCAGATCAGAAACTCGCGATAGTGAAAGCAAGAGAGTATATGCTTAACGATATGTTTCTTTCAGCCATTGCTGCCGAGTTTGTTCTTGAATGTTTTACATATATGTTAGGATGGCCGTTTACACCTGAATTAAGAGAAACGCCTTCGCACAGCTCACCGTCTCATGAGGCTAAATCAGCGCAGAATCCTGCAGTAAATAACAATGCTCCTGAAAAAGAATTAAAGCCAAAGCCGCTTAAGAGATTTGACGCAATAAAATACAAGCTTTTCTCAAACGTCAAGGTACCTGAAGGCTATACACAGATAGAGAGTTTTGCATTTGACGGATATGGTTTCCTGAAAACGATTAGAATTCCTTCAACATGTAAGGTAATAGGCGAATATGCTTTTTCTGAATGTAAAAAACTTAGAGCAGTAGAATTACCGGAAACTCTCAGGGTAATACAGAAGGGTGCGTTCAGTTCATGTGCGTCACTGGAGAGAGTTGAGATTCCATGGGGAGTAACTGCAATAGAAGAAGGAACATTTTCTTTCTGCAGCAATCTTGAGGATATTATAATTCCGGCTTCTGTTTCAAGTATAGGTGATGAAGCTTTTGAAGGGTGTGAGACACTTCGTGATGTTGTACTTCCTGAAACGATAAAATTTATTGGTAACAATGTATTTGCTTTTTGTCCTGCAATAACAATACAATGTCGTGAAAACTCATACGTACACAAATTCTGTATGACAAATGGCATACATTTCGAATTTATCAGATAAAAATTAATATTAGAATAAAAAGGGAATGATTATTGATGGTAGAATTTAAGCCGGGACAGACGATCCCGATGGAATATGGCGGTGAATTAAAAGTAATAAGCACTCTTGGCCGTGGCGGCCAGGGTATAGTTTATCTTGTTGAGTATAACAATTTAAAATACGCATTAAAATGGTACGATATGGACAAGATGCGTGACCCTCAGGCTTTCAGAAAGAATATTGAAGTAAATATTAAAGATGGTCCGCCAAGTGATAAGTTTCTCTGGCCAAAATATCTTACAAAGATGGGTGAGGGTGATAGTTTCGGCTACCTGATGGGATTAAGACCGCCGGAATATGATTCATTTGTTGATATCCTTAATATGTACAAGCTTGAGGTTGACAACAATACAGGAAAAGCACACAGAGTTACTGTACAGTTTAAGAATCTTAATGCTCTTGTAACTGCTGCTATTAACATTGTAAATGCATTCAGACAGCTTCACAGAGCCGGAAAGAGTTATCAGGATCTTAACGACGGTGGTTTCTTTATAAATGTTGCAAACGGAGATGTCCTTGTCTGTGACTGTGATAATATTGCACCGGATGGATATAACTTCGGTATCGGAGGAAAGCCGGGCTATATGGCTCCTGAAATTGTCAGAGGCGTATGCAGACCTGATGTCCAGACAGATAAGTATTCACTGGCTGTTGTACTCTTTAAACTTCTTTTCAGAGGTGATCCTCTTGAAGGAGAAAAGGTTGTAAAGACTGTTTGTCTTACTGAAACTGCTGAACTCAAGCATTACGGCAAGGAGGCAGTATTCGTTTTTGATCCTAACAATGATACTAACAGACCTGTGAAGGGTATCCATGATAATGTAATAAAGTTCTGGGGTATATATCCGAATTATATCAGACAGGCTTTTACATTTACTTTTACAACAGGCATTTCTCAGCCTAACAAGAGAATTATAGAAAACGAATGGCAGAAATTATTTGTCCGTCTTCGTTCAGAGATTCTCCCTTGCTACTGTGGTAGAACTACATTTATCTCGGCATATGATGAAGGAGAAAATAACACTCTTGTATGTAAGAGATGCGGAAGGAAATATGCTACACTTAAGTTCAGCAATCGTGATTATCGTACACCTATATTCGTTGGAAGAAAACTTTATATGTGTGACGCAGTACCAGGTTCAGACGATTTTAGTACTGTTGTAGGAGAGATTGTTGAAAACAAAATCCAAAAAGGTGTTCTTGGTATAAAAAACATGTCTGATAAGGTATGGAAAGTCAGAATGCCTGACGGATCAAATCATGAAGTTGTATCCGGTAAGGGATTTCCGCTTTGGGCAGGCGTTACTGCTGATATAGGCGGGGTAAACATTGAATTATAGAAAGGGGTATTAAGTTACCATGGAAGATTTCAGCACTAAAGCAAAGGAATTAATAGATTTTGAAGATGACGATCCGCTTGGAGCAACAGGTGTTTCAAGAAAGAGTCTTGTTATATTTTTTCTTATAGATACATCAGGAAGTATGAAGGGAACAAAGATGGGTGAACTCAATACTGCTATGGAAGAGCTCATGCCGGAAATAAGAAGCATTGGTGAAGCTGATACTGATATCAAGATTGCTGTACTCACATTCTCAACTGGCTGTGCATGGATGTATCCTGAACCGATCTCAGTTGAAGAATTTGAGTGGGCAAGACTTGAAGCTAAGGGAATTACCGATCTTGGTATGACATTTGAAGAACTTAACAGAAAGCTTTCAAGAAATGAATTCCTTAATTCACCTTCTTTGTCATTTGCACCGGTTATTTTCCTTATGACAGACGGATATCCTACTGATGACTATAAGGCTGGTTTAAGAAAGCTCCAGTTAAACAGCTGGTACAGATACGGTCTTAAAGTTGCTCTTGGTATCGGTAAGGAAGCAAATGATGACATGCTCGCTGAATTTACAACATCTCCAGATACAGTTGTTCATGCTTATTCAGGCGGACAGCTCGCACAGCTCATAAAGAAGATAGCTGTTACTTCTTCACAGATAGGAAGTAAGAGTATGACTCTTGCTGATGATGTTCTCAGAGACTTAAATGATGTCGATGTTGTTGACAAGAAACAGGAACAGCTTGCTGAACAGATTAAGAACATTGTTGAGTCAGATGAATTCCCTAAGGATGTACCATTCGACACAGGATGGTAATAGATCTGGTGATATTTATTTTAAGAAGAGAGGGATGAGTAAATGTTCATCGGATTGAGCGAAACCGTACGAGGTGCGAGTCATGTTGAGAGCGGAACGGTTTGTCAGGACTATGCGGACTACAAAGTAACCGATAAATACGCAGTAGCGGCCGTTGCTGACGGACATGGCAGCAAAAAGCATTTTAGAAGTGATTTTGGCTCTAAATCAGGTGTTGAAGTGGCAATAAAGGCTATTGATGAATTTTGTTCAGATGTAGATGAATTTGAACGAAAATTCAGAGATGATCCTGATTATCTGATCACTAAAATTCAAAAATATATTATAAAAAACTGGTATGATACTGTAAACGAGCATTACAGAAATAATCCTGTAAGACAGGAAGAACGTGAAAAGCTTACGGATGAAGAACTTTCCGCTGTTAAGATAGAATCAATATATGGTTCAACTCTTTTAGTATCGGTTCTTACTGAAAATTTGTGTTTCGGAATGCAGCTCGGTGACGGAAGTCTTGTTATCATAAAACAGTGCGGCGAATCTTATATGCCGATTGTCGATGATGAGAGCTGTCCGGCAAACCTGACTTCATCACTTTGCAATTCCAATGCGATAAAAATGTTTAACTTTTTCTATACATATGAAAAACCACTTTCGATTATTCTTTCCACAGATGGATTATATACATCCTTTTCAAGTAAGGAAAGCTTTGAGGAGTATAATTGCCTGCTTGCCAGCCAGATGACTGATCTTGAAGTTCTAAAATCCAGAATAAACAAAAACTTTGTTCGAAGGACAAATTCAGGCAGCAGAGATGATATCTCAATAGCAATAATTTTTGAAAAAGAGATGTTTGAGGAAAATCTGATAAATGTTCAGATGCAGGTAGATATTAATAAAAATAAAGCTGCAATAAGAGAAGCTGAGGAAAAAGCAAAACAACTTCAGAGACGAGCAAGAGCTGAACAGATTAGAAATGAAAAGAAACTTCTGGAAGAAGCAGAAAAAGCCGCACTTGCAAGAAAAGCAAAGCTTAAACAGGAAAGAGGAATAGAAAGCATTGAGATTCCTGATGTACAGCCACCAGAGGATGACTAATGGTATTAATCTGTACTTTTGACACTAAGCATCTCTATTATGAGGTGCTTTTGTGTTTTGTATAAGGGAAATAATATAGGAATTTCGGGGGCGTTAAAAATAGAAAAAATAGAAAAAATAGAAAATTATTCTTTCAGAAGCATTTCCCTGTGTATGATGCTTGGTATGATTTTTTTATTTCTGATAACCTGCTTCAATGCTTTTGGAAACGAAAAGGATTCAATATGTATTGATCATTTTGAAAATATCCAGATAATAAGAAAAGACGGAAGCGTTGAAAATTACTCGGAAAATACTGAATGAAAAAATCGAAGAACTCAATAAGCAACATACATTACCAATTGAAATATCCATAGCATATGGATATGCCTTAAGCAGCGATTATCCCGAAAAGACTGCAGATGAAATTTTATCTGCAGCAGATCAGAATATGTATGCTAAAAAGACAGAAATGAAAAAAATACATAATTAAAAAAGCGAAATAATTTTCGGATATCCGGAAATTATTTCGCTTAATTTTTTATATTAATTGAACTCGTTCTTCTTCATTTTCTTAAGAAACCTTGCGTCATTCTTTGCAGCTTTCTTTTTATCTTTTGCAGACTGCATTACTTCTTCTTTGGCAACATCGTCATTTGTTGAACCGTTGCTTTTCGAACCGAGTATATCGTTTAATCTGTCTTTGAAAATGGCATTATTGTCGTTTCCATTGATATTTGTGCCATAAACAGATACAGACTGTGTGTTAGTTGAAGATCTGGAACCGATAGGAGCTTGCATATTATTCACATATGCAGAACTGCGAGGAGGGAGATTATTGGCGTAAATGCTTGCCTGCTGTGCAGCTTTATTTGGCTGATTCAGATACAGACTTGCTGTTGGTCTTCCGCCTGTATTATTAGGCTGCTGGTACATGTTGTTCATAGGCTGCTGCTG
>JAEDJV010000046.1 GCA_016296165.1 Oscillospiraceae bacterium
ACAGGAACTTTATCCACATACCCAAAAACGAATCTCCCTTTATGTCCCTTTACTGTAGAAACCGGAAACCCATCTATATCTTTATAGTCTACTGAAGCTTCTACTTTAATACTTTCCGCATAATCACCAAGTCCGGAACCAAGAACAATTCCGACTTCAGGTACAAAGCCGGTTACCACTCTTATACTGTCAACACATGATAATAATTTCTTATACATAATTAAATCACCCTTCCCTTTCTTTATTGATAATCTTTACAAGTCTGCTTGTACCAAGTCTGTCAGCGCCAAGTTCTATAAATTTTTCTGCATCTTCAAATGAAGAAATGCCGCCTGCAGCTTTTACTTTTACAGTCTTTCCGGAATATTCGCGCAATAATTTTACATCATCCAAAGTTGCCCCTGATACTGAAAATCCTGTTGAAGTTTTTATATAATCAGCACCAGCCTCCGTAACTATACTGCACATTTTTTTCTTTTCCTCTTCACTCAGCAGACAGGTTTCAATTATTACCTTTAATATTTTTCCGCCACACGCTTCTTTTATCTGAAGAATCTCGGATCGGATTTCTTCGAACCTTCCATCCTTTACATCACCTAAATTTATAACCATATCAATTTCATCAGCACCATTTTTAACAGCATCTTCGGTTTCAAACACTTTGACCGCTGTAGTGGAATATCCGTTTGGAAATCCTATAACTGTACATATTTTTATTTTGTCACCGGCATATTCTGAAGCTCTTTTTACATACGAAGGAGGTATGCATGCTGATGCTGTATTATATTTTACAGCGTCATCCAAAATACATTTTATCTCCCCCCACGTTGCTGTCTGTAAAAGAAGTGTATGATCAACTTTTGATAAAATACTCTGATTATCCATAATGATTCTCCTTCATATAATTATTTTGTCAAGAATACTTTCACCTATCGTGCCTGCAGGCATGATCAGATCAAAATTATCTGTTATAGTTGCACCTATTACTGCAAATGTATTTTCATCGTCTATCCTGCCTCCCTGATGCATAGACGGGGAAAAAGCAATAAAAGGAACTTTTTCACGAGTATGATCAGTACCTGAATGCGTTGGATCATTGCCATGATCTGCTGTTATTATCAGAAGATCATCATCATGTAACTTATCAAGTAATATTCCCAGATTAATATCAAACTTTTCAAGCTCGTCAGCATAGCCAACCGGATTTCTTCTGTGTCCCCATAACGCATCAAAATCAACAAGGTTTACAAAACAAAGTCCTGTAAAATCACGTTCTGCAATCTGAATTGTCTGTTCCATCCCATGAACAGAACTTTTCGATTTATTTGACTCAGTTATTCCTTCCCCATCAAATATATCTGATATTTTTCCTACCGAAATAACATCAAATCCATTTGCCTTCAAAGTATCAAGTGCTGTTTTGCCAAAAGGTTTCAGTGCATAATCATGTCTGTTGCTAGTTCTTACAAACTCACCTTTTTTCTTTCCAACATATGGTCTGGCTATCACTCTTCCAACCTTCCACTCATCCCTCATCGTCAGTTCTCTGGCAATCTCGCAGCAACGGTACAGTTCTTCAAGGCCAAATGTCTCTTCATTTCCGCAAATCTGAAGTACTGAATCAGCAGAAGTATAGACAATCATGTGTCCCTTACTGATTTCCTCTTCCGCAAGTTCATCAAGTATCATTGTACCGCTTGCACTTTTGTTTCCTATTATCTTTCTTCCCGTCCTTTTTTCAAGTTCTGAAATAAGTTCATCGGGAAATCCGTTTTCAGTAAAGGTTTTAAATGGTGTTGTTATTTTAAGGCCCATCATCTCCCAGTGGCCAGTCATTGTATCTTTTCCGTTACTTGCCTCGTAAAGATAAGCATACTTAGCCAACGGTGAACTAACTGCAGAGATATTTTTCATGGAATGGAGATTTGCAAGTCCTAATTTCTGAAGATTAGGAATCTTCAATTCAGAAACTGAAGATGCAATATGTCCGAGAGTATCAGTTCCACTATCTCCAAACTGTTCTGCATCCGGCATAGCTCCGGCTCCAAGAGAATCTATTACTACTGTAAATATTCGTTTGTATTTTTTCATAGCTTAACCACCTTTCACAGCATTATTGTTTTATTAAAACTGCATAGTTAATTTAAGATATTTTCTTTATATTATTATAAAACATCCAAAAAATTTTTTCAAGTAATACGTAAGATATTTTGAAGTTTTATACTTGTATATATTTCACATTATAACGGTTGACACATCTAAGAAATGATGATAAAATAGAATCTGGACTTACAAGACATTACAAAAACATATTTATAAGGAATGATTATTATGAAGAATGAAAAAACGAAAACTCTGGTATTTTCAGCTATGTTTGCCGCTATTCCGCTATTATTATGGTCCTGACAACTTACGGACAGATAAAAACCGGGGTAAATGACGGTTATATACACTTCGGTGATTCAATGATTTATCTTGCTGCATGTATGCTGCCAGCTCCGTATGCAATGTGTGCCGCTTCAATTGGAGCATCTCTTTCTGATATACTTTCCGGTTCTGCAGTGTGGGCTCCCGCTACCGCAATAATAAAAGCACTTAACGTTATCCCTTTTGCACTTATGATCAAGCATCTCAGAAAAAACGGAAAAGATGCTAACATCATTAACAAGGGAACGATAATAATGGCAGTTGTATCCGGTATTATTACGATCCTCGGATACTTTGTAGCTGAGGGTATTATGTTCGGATTCAAGGTTGCAGCTGTTTCGTCAATATTAAGAGGTCTTGTTCAGCCTGTAGGAAGTGCAATTGTTTTCTACGCAGTCGGAATGGCACTCGACAAGGCAAAGTTTAAATCAAGAGTAATTGGAAATCTTTAAACAGAAAGGACAATGCAATTATGGCAGATATAGTTTATATTTATGAAGGAAAAGTTTATCTTAATCTTACCAATGAATGTCCATGCAGATGTAATTTCTGCATAAGAAAAAATGGTGATGCGATCGGAGAAGCAACACTCCTTTGGCATAAAAAAACTCCGTCACTTGAAGAAGTGTTAGAAGCTGTAGACAGTTTTGACTATAGGGGAAACACAGAAGTTGTAGTATGCGGATACGGTGAACCAACATGTACTCTTGATGTATATAAAGCTGTCTGCAAACATATTAAAGAAAAGTTCGGTTTCAAAATCAGACTCAATACAAATGGGCTTGGAAACCTTGTAAACGGCAGAAACGTTGTTAAGGAAGTCTGTGAAAACATTGACTGTATATCCATCAGTCTTAATGCACCGACAGCTGAAAAATACAATGAACTGGTTAATCCAAAATTCGGTCTGGAATCATTTGAAGCAATGCTTTCCTTTGCAGAAGAATGCAAAAAATACCTTGATGATGTTCGTTTCTCAGTTGTTGACGTCATATCAAAAGAAGATATAGAAGAATGCAAAAAGATTGCAGAATCAATGAACATTCCTCTTAGAGTTCGTGAATACACAGCATAATCTTTTCTATATTGTTTATAAAAAAGCTAAAAACAGGTGCAGGATTATTACTCCGGCACCTGTTTCTGTTATTCTTCATACTCTGCTATATAAGGCAGATTTCGATATATTTCTGCATAATCAAGTCCATATCCGACAACAAACAGATCCGGAATGGTAAACAGTGAAATGTCTGCCTTCATATCAACTATTCTTCTGGAAGGTTTATCAAGCAGAGTAATCACTTTGACAGAAAGCGGATTTCGTTTCTTAAGCAATTCTATAATATCGTGAAGTGTCCTTCCTGTATCAATAATATCTTCAGCGATAATAACATGATATTTGCTCAGATCCTGCGAAACATCAAGAGTAATACTGACATTGCCGGTTGAAACAGTACCTGAATAATAACTCCTGGCACACATAAACGCAACTTCACATGGTATTGTTACTGCTCTGCAAAGATCAGAGATAAACACAAATGAACCATTAAGTATGCTTATAAACAGCAGCGGCTTATCTCTGTATTCTTCACTTATCTGTCTACCTGTCTCAACTATTTTTTGCTGAATTTCCTCTTCTGAAATAAGAATCCGTTTTATATGACTGTTGAATTTTTCAGTTGGTTTCATTTTTATTAAACTCCTGTGATTATGTTATTTTGAGGTTTTCCAGGAACAGTTACCTGAGCATGCCGAACATGACCCACAGCTGCACTTTCCGGATTTTTTGTTTTTTATTATTTTTATAATTGCAGAAATAATTATCGCTGCGAGAATCAATCCTATTATTATATCCCAGATATTCATTTTACACTCCTGCAAGAATAAGAAATGCCCTGATGATAAACGCTGCAACCCACGCTATCATACACTGCCATACGACTACTGCAACAGCCCACTTAGTACCGAGCTCACGTTTCACAGAAGCAATAGCCGCTACACATGGTGTATAAAGGAGACTGAAAACAAGTAATGATGCTGCAGACACAGTTGTAATTGCAGAGGCTAAATTTCCATTAAAAAGTATTTCGAGAGTTGAAACAACACTTTCCTTTGCAATAAATCCACTTATAAATGATGTACAGATTCGCCAGTCTCCAAGCCCAAGAGGTGCAAAAACAGGAGCTATAAATCCGGCAACAGAAGCAAGTATGCTGTCCTTCGAGTCTTCAACCATATTCATCTTATAATCAAAGCTCTGAAGAAACCATACCACAACAGTGGCCACCAGGATTACTGTAAATGCTTTTTGAAGAAAATCCTTTGCCTTATCCCAAAGAAGCATAGCTACGTTTTTGGCTCCAGGCATCCTGTAATTCGGAAGTTCCATGACAAAAGGAACAGCTTCACCACGGAATAAAGTCCCCTTAAAGAGGAATGCTACCAGTATTCCTATTAATATTCCCAGAATGTACAATCCCGACATTATAAGTCCGCCTCTTCCCGGGAAAAATGTATTTACAAAAAATGCATATATAGGAAGTTTCGCTGTACAACTCATAAACGGAGTAAGAAGTATCGTCATCTTTCGGTCTCTCTCACTTGGAAGAATTCGCGTTGACATTACAGCCGGCACAGTACATCCAAACCCTATCAGAAGCGGTACAATACTTCTTCCGGAAAGTCCTATCTTTCTGAGAAGCTTATCCATTACAAAAGCAACTCTTGCAATATACCCGCTGTCCTCCATGAGTGAAAGAAAGAAGAACAGAGTAACTATTATCGGAAGAAATGAAAGCACAGAGCCCACTCCGGAAAAAATTCCGTCTGATATAAGACTGTGTATGGCAGGATTTACATTGAGCGCTTTTAGTCCACTATCAGCAGCGCTGGCAAGCATATTTATTGCTGTTTCAAAGCCTCCCTGAATCCATGCACCAATAACGTTGAATGTCAGAAAAAAAACAACTACCATAATTGCAATAAAACACGGGATGGCTGTATATTTTCCTGTAAGAATCTTATCAATATTCTGACTTCTTTTATGCTCTTTACTTTCCCTGGGTTTGACCACAGTACTGCTGCAGACTTTTTCAATAAATGAAAATCTCATATCAGCTATTGCAGCGCTCCTATCAAGCCCACGCTCTTTCTCCATCTGACATATAATATGCTCCAGCATCTCATACTCATTGTCATCAAGTGAAAGCTGCTCAAGAATTAGTTCGTCGCCCTCTATTACTTTGCCTGCTGCAAATCTTACCGGGATACCGGCAGCTAATGAATGATCAGATATGAGATGTTCAACTGCGTGCATGCACCTGTGAACCGCACCTCCGGACTCATCCATATCACAGTAATCCTGCAAAGCAGGCTTCTCCTGATATCTTGCAATATGGAGAGCATGAGTTACAAGTTCATCAACGCCCTGATTTTTTGCCGCTGAGATTGGAACAACAGGAACTCCCAGCATGGCTTCCATTCCGTTTATATCAATTGATCCCGAATTAGCAGTTACTTCATCCATCATATTAAGTGCAACAACCATAGGAATGTTCATCTCAAGAAGCTGCATAGTCAGATATAGATTTCTTTCGATGTTTGTTGCATCAACTATATTTATTATCGCCTTTGGTTTCTCTGCGAGGACAAAATTTCGGGATACTATCTCCTCATTTGTATAAGGAGACATAGAATATATTCCCGGAAGGTCAGTTACAAGTGTGTTTGGATTTCCTTTTATCGGACCGTCTTTTCTGTCAACTGTCACACCAGGAAAATTACCTACATGCTGATTTGAACCTGTGAGTTGATTAAAGAGGGTAGTTTTACCACAATTCTGGTTTCCAACAAGTGCATATGTAAGAACTGTATCACCAGGAAGCAGATTTTTGTCATCCAGTTCATGATTATGAAATTTTCCGTCTTCACCAAAACCAGGGTGTTCTGTATTACTGATTTTTTCTATTCGTTTACGGCGAGTTTTTATCTCGTCGACCGGCTCCACTTCTATCTGAGCTGCGTCATCAAGCCTTAGCGTAAGTTCATATCCATGAAGGCATATCTCCATCGGATCTCCCATCGGAGCAAATTTTACTACTGACACCTCTGTTCCCGGAATAACTCCCATATCAAGAAAATGCTGTCTTAAGGCTCCATCTCCTCCAACAGACTTTATAACGGCACCTGAACCGATTCCGAGTTCTTTTAAAGTCATTTAATGCATGATCCTTTCATTGAAACTCTGAAGATGCAAATGCATTACATCTTCGTACATTCGATAGTTTTATCCACAAAACCCTTATCATCGTCTTTTTGAATTCCTGTAATATATGACATTTTGCTTCCGCCAGCTGACAGAATAATTTCTCTGCTGCTTCCTACACCACCGTTTCCTATTACAAAACGAATCTTTGATTCATTTTCTTCAACTGAAGTCTCATCCAGATATGAAACTTTATCTTCAAATCCGTTTTCCCCTTTTAATTTTACAAAATAATCATTGTCAGATGATCCCCTGTAAAAACATAATTCGAAGTTAGTGTCAGATGAAATCCACGTACCTTCAAGCTTTGAAAATATCTCCTCCTGTGTTGCTCTCTTTTTTGAAGGTTTTGTTGTAACATCCGTTTCTTTTTCTTCTGATTTTTCCAGTTCCACAGGTCCGAAAATATCACGTGTAATTTCAGGTTCTTCATTTTTTTCTGTTTCCTGATTTTTCTCTGTTGTATCTGACTTTTTATCAGTTTCCTCATTTTCATCATCAGTATCAGAAGTATCATCTGTTTCAGTGTTATCAGCAGAAACAGTTTTATTATCCTCTTTTTCGTCCTTATCTCCACAACCTGCTGCTGTAGTCATAACAAATGTCATACATAATAACATAGCAAATATTTTTCTTTTCATAATATATACCCCTTTATACTCTGAATTTCAAAAAACCATATTTGATATGTATAAATTATAGCATATTTTATAGAACAAAACAAGTTTTTATGTAATTTTTCGTTTTTTTAACATAAACCTCTTTAAATCAATCCCCTGAAAAATCAGAGGATAAGATTATTTAATTAAAAGTTGGAAAACAAATAATTATCAAATTCGCAAAATTTTGTATCCTGATATGCTACTGTCATTTTTTCGTTATTATTCAGATGCATATTATCTGTAAAAGATGAATAGTTAATACGCAAATCATATTTAAACTTGTTTGCCTGTGGAAGAAGCTGACGAAAAAGGCCATAATTAAGCGAATCACTTATCTCTATATGATCTCTAATCTTTGGTGAAAGATCTTTACCGTTTTCATATGAGGCAAACAAAGCCAGATTTATAGCTGCGGGATTTGCAAATTTGTCAGCTTTTATTCTCTTGGAATAATATAAAACGCCGTCAAGCCCCATATTTTTACACGAAAGCATAAGCAGCTGAGACAGGATATACTCTGATTTAAAATTCCTGTTTTCTTCTTTTACACGATATGATGTGCAGAGAGAGATTATAAGCAGCTTAAACAAAGTTACAAACTTTTCAGATTCATATTCATAATTGTTTTCTGCAAGTTCCCCCTGAAGCCATAAAAGTGACATCGCAAGATTAAGAACTTTCTGTGAATTATCAAGTCTTACAGCTGATACATCAAACTGGTGATCAGGGGGGCTGTCAAGTTCCACCCAGCATACATATGATGTATTTCCAAGATACAGGCATGGAAGCCCTGGAATTGAAAATCTTCCACTCTTTACTATGGAACGTTTTGAAAACGGAATGTGCAGCATTTCTTCAGCATCATAACTGCTTGATTCCTCACGTATGCGTGCACGAAAGAACTGTACTTCGTTTTTCTTCCCTTCAGGCACCTTAGGGAAGGCAATACAGTCATTGACATTAGTAACTGCAATAACATCATCTTTAAAGTCTCCCATCAGATTATTAATCATAATCTGAGCTTCTATTATGTTTCCTTCATAGTATTTTTCAATAGTGCCTATGAGTTTTCCGGTATAATCTGAAATAATATCAATAAAATCAGGTGATGCCTTTATATCTTTCAGATTGGAGATAATGCTGTCAAGTCTGTTTTTCATACCTTCAAAATACTCATTGTCAAAATCAAGTTCCTGAGTATTGTGATACAGAGAAACGTCAATTTTTTCTATCCACGAAAAGTCCAACTCTATCCCTCCTTTAATATATTATTCCCAAAAATCCTTTTTTCAAAACAATAAATTGCCATACGGTTTTTCAGCCGTATGGCAAAATAATGTCAAAGATACTTTGTAAGTTTCATCATAACCTTTGAACCAATCGGTTTAAGAGGAACCTCAATCAATTCAAAATCTTCCGAGAAAATGAAAATCTTATCGATTACACTGTACTGATCATTAAGATAAAGATGAGGAAGATTTTCAGTTGGAAGTTTCTGTACCATAATATCATAGCTTTGAATTTCATTAATATTATCGTTTAAAACACGTCCGGTATTATCAAGAAACTCAGATATATCAGTAACTGTTAATCCTCCAACTCCAAGTACAATTTCTTTTTCAGTCACTTCTTTTATACCGTTCATGTTTATCGTTTCCCTGGTAAGATACGGTTTAATCCACAGTCTTTCGATACTGGCATACCATTTTTTCTCCGGATTTACAAGAAGCTGTTCTTTGGTAATGAGCTTTTCCTCATAGATTTTTTCACCTGATTTTTTTTCAGGAAATGCAGTAAAATAAGATTCTCCGTATCTGGACATAAGAACACGCGCTGAACCGCATGCAGGCGTATCTGCAGAAAAAAGTATCTCAAAAGCCTTCTCTGCAGCAACAGCAAAACTTAGTTCTTTTTTCATTTTTCCAAATCTTTTTACTGCTTCATCAAAGATACCAAGCTTTCTGAAATAGCTGTCTGTTTTTGCTGAAAAAAATATATTTCTCTTATAGGAATCAGGGATAACCGGATCGTTTATCTCAGAGGCAGCTGATTCCACATCCATGAAATATGCTGTATCGTATATCATATAGCATGAAATAATTTTTTTATCGCCCAGATCCTTGAGATTATATTTTATAATAGCGGAAAGTAATTTATCATTATCATCCTTGTATTCGCATTTATTACCTGCACTACTGTCAAGGCGTGAATGAACAACAGTTTTTATCATACTATGAATATTATAGAAAAAATCCATAGTTGTCCTGCGATAATTATCAAGTTTTCTGTCAGTTTCTCTGTCCCCAGTACGCTCAAGTACAATTTCTGTAAAACTCCATATATTAGAGTTATCTCTGTATTCAAAGTAATCGTTCATGTGAATTTTCCTCCGCTGTTATCCCGGTTAAATTTATCTGCCACATTTTCCGAATCAGACAGACATTAAATTATAAAGTTCTACTTATATTGTATCATTATGCATATTATTTGTCAAACACAATCTTTAAATCTGTAAAAAAAATTATATACAGATTGGAAATGGTTCCGGAATTACACAAAGTGCCAAACATATACACCTGATTTTTATCAATAAATTTATATTTCCAGCAGCTCCGCAAGAATATCGTAAAGTTTTTTTGCTGCAGAAATTTTATAGGCAAATCTTGAAGACTGAGCATCAAGTGAAACAGTATAGGAATAAATATCTTCTTTTATTTTTATTCCAAAATGGACCTGTCCAGGTACAGAGTTTTCCGGATTTGCAGGATCTGTATTTCCCATTGTTCCCGTAACACCTATACTTAAATCCGTATTGTAGGTGTCAAAGGCTGCTTTTGCCATTGCCTTTGCAGTTTCTTTTGAATAAACAGTATTTTTATCAATTATTTCTGCTGGAACACCCTGTTTTATTTTCGCCTCATTGGAATAAGTAACAAATGAACCCTTAAATACAGCCGAAGCGCCTTCCGTATCTGTAATAAGAGACGCTATAAGACCTGATGTAGCACTTTCCATCATTGTAACAGTCAGTTGTTTACTGATCAAATACTTTGTCAGCTTCTTATAATCCTCTCTAATTTTATTCTCATCATATTCTTCATGCATATTTTTCACCTTATATTATATTTAGCAAAAGCAACCTGCAAGGTTTTCCTCACAGGCTGCTCTTATATTAATCAAAAATATATACGTCCTTGTAACGTTCCCTGAATATTTCAAAGACTTCATTCAAAACCTTTTCATCTTCAACAGGTTCATAGCTGTATTCTTCCGAATCAGTAGTATCACCTATTCTGAAAATAATGGTTCCGTCATCATCTTTTGGAAAAAAGATTGCATACTCCTCGTTTCTGTACACAACAACATCAATAAACTCAAGTTCTATCTCATTACCTTCATCATCAGAAAGCGTGAGCATCATATCTTCGTTCATAAAAAAAGTCCTTTCTGGTTATCTGAAACTCTTTACCCAGTTAAGCAGTGAATCGCGCCAGATATTATCGTCAACGTCTTTTTTCATCTGTTCTGTAACCGGACCGTTCTTAGCCATTTTTTGAAGAATACATGCCTGAAGTTCAGCTACAGTCATATCTTCGTACGGCTTTGTAAGATCCAGTTTTTCGTCAGCTGTTTTTTTGTTTTCATTTTTTTCTTCTGCAGCATCTGTGTTTTCAGCGCAAACAGATTCCGTTTTTACTGTTGTTTCAGTTTTTTCGCATTTTTCAGGAACAGGAGCTTTTTCGGTTTCTGAAACCCTTACAGGTTCAGGAACCGTAAATTCTACAGGGACTGCTTCTGATTTCAGACCTGAATCTGAAGAAACCCATATATCACCTGAATTAGCCTGAAGTTCAACTGAAAGTCTTCCGCCATTAGCGGATACTTTTCTGCCTGAGAGCATTCCTGTGTATTCTGTACATGCTGCCGGTACATTTACAGGAGCACTGGCGTCATCATTGTTTACTGTAACAATAGCCTGCATTCCGTTATAGTTTCTTGAAAACGCATACTGTCTGTTTGTAAGCATAAGTTCACAGTAATCACCATATGAAAGTGCAGGGACTTCACTTCTTATCTTTCCGAGTGCAGCGATTAGTTTAGTACATGGATTGTTTTCTGCAGCATCTTTATAGTCATCAACTGAAAGTGCCGGTCTTAAGGAAGCATCAGAAAACTTCTCCTTTTTACCTTCTATACCAAACTCCGAACCATAATATACTGAAGGAACTCCCGGCAGTGTGTACATAAGTATGTGCACAGGTGCAAAATGAGCTTTGTTGTTAAGCTTGGTATAAATTCTCTCTACATCGTGATTATCAGCAAAGTTATATAGTTTTAAACCTTCAGTTTTGTTTCCGCCCATCTCATAGAGTCTCTTTACTGTATGTGCAATCTCAAAATAATTGTGATCATTATGACCTGAATAGAGAGCCTTATGAAGAACATAGTTTGTAACGGAGTGAAGTGTTTCTCCATTTACCCATCTGATGTAGTCCCCATGAATAACTTCGCCCATAAGCCAGAAGTCAGGTTTTACTTCATTTGCAGTTTTTCTGAGTTCCTTCATAAAATCAAAATCAAGTACATCAGCCGCATCGAGTCTGATACCATCAACGTCAAATTCACTCACCCAGAAACGAATAACGTCACAGATATAATTCTTTACCGCTGGATTTTTCTGATTGAGCTTTGCAAGAAGATTATACCCGCCCCAGTTATCATATGAAAATCCATCATTGTATTCATTGTTTCCGCCGAAGTTTACATTACAGTACCAGTCTCTGTAAGCCGAAGCTTCTCTCTTTTCTTTTATATCCTTAAAAGCAAAGAAATCACGTCCGGTATGATTAAACACACCATCAAAAATAACTTTTATACCGGATTTATGACATTCATCAACAAAATTCTTAAGATCTTCGTTGGTTCCCAGTCTGCTGTCCAGCTTTTTGTAATCAGTAGTTTCATAGCCATGTCCAACTGATTCAAAAAGCGGTCCAATATAGAGTGCATTGAAACCTGTTTTCTTCATATGATCTATCCATGGGATAAGTGTACTCAGTCTGTGTTCCGGTTCGCTATATGTGTTCTGTTTTGGCGCTCCTGTTAATCCCAGCGGATAAATGTGATAAAATACTGCTTCGTCATACCATGCCATGATGATATACCCCCATATTTGTTTTTTCAGTTATTCCCTACTTAGTCAATATACAGACTATGCCCTTTATCCAGAGCAAAAATTAGACCAAATATAAAATACTAGCTATATTATACTATATTTTTTCGTTAAAATCAATCAAATTTCAAAAACTCTTTTTATGCTGTCGTAGTGGAGAAAAATCCCCTCATCTGCAAGGGCTTTTATTTCTTCCGGTGTTGCAAGTTTGTAACCAAGAGTTTCTGCTTCCTGAAGACTGAGATCTTTTTCATCAAAATCCATCACATAACGATAGATATCAACAAAATAATTATCTCCCTCTCCAGGATTTTCACGATGATATGAAAATACATATCCGCCTTCTGCTCCCGAAACATCAAGTCCTGTTTCCTCTTTTATTTCACGCATTACAGCTTCTTCAGATTCTTCTCCAGCCATAGCAGCACCACCTGATACTTCCCACCATCCAGGTGCCCATGCCTTTGTCATTACTCTCTGAGTAATAAGAAATCTGCCGTCAGGCCTCATTATTACACCAAGTACTGTCAGATGGTACTCTCCATCCTTAAGTATCCAGTCATTTTTTTTCATTGTACGACCTGTTTTCTGTTTATTTGAATCATAAATATCCCAGAATTCCATAGTTACCTCCGATTGTTTTTTTCAGTTTTACAAATAATATTTTATCATAATTTCTCCTGTTAATCAACCTTCCGTCTTACTGTCCGATTATATAAAAAACTCATCCATGCACTTTTGAGTTAAAATTTTCTAAAATCATACCAGTATCTTTACCGAACTCCCCTTGCTGCTTCCCTTTACAACAAGTTTTTTGGTAATGCTTTCTTCAAGCTTGGATACATGAGATATAATTCCTATCTGTCTTGAGCCGCCTGAAAGCTGGTCAAGTACGTTTATTGCACTGTCGAGCACAGCTTCGTCAAGAGAACCGAAACCTTCATCGATAAACATTGATTCCATACTGACGGTTCCTGCGTGGTTCTGAACAACATCGGATAGCCCAAGTGCAAGAGACATGGATACCTGAAAACCTTCGCCGCCGGAAACCGATCCGGCTTTTCTCTGTGTTCCGGTGGAAACATCCAGAACATCAATATCAAGACCTGAGGTTTTGTTTTTCGCATTTCCGTCAGTTCTGTGAACAAGTTCAAACTTTCCACCACTCATTATCTGAAGACGGTAATTCGCATTTGCAAGTATTTCCTTAAAGGCAGCACCCATCACATATCTGTCAAAGCTGAGTTTTCCGCCTTCAGAGGAATAACCGTTTGCAGTCTGGGAAAGATTTTTTATTCGTCTGATAATCGGAATAAGACTTTTCCGCTTTTGATTTATATTCTTTACACTCTCAAAAACTTCACTATGATTTTCAATGAGATTTTTACTGATACGACATGATTCTGCTGTTTTTTTACATTCTTCCTCTGCTTCATGAAGAACTGCTTTAAGTTCCTGCATATCTGTACGTTTCATATCAGCTGTTTCTTCTTCAAGTTTATGTACTGTATTTTCCAGAATCAATTTTCTGTCGTTAAAAGTTTTGATTATATTTTCTTTATCTGAAATCCATACTTCAGGTTCTTCATCTCCAACCGGTTCAACAGCCAGTCTGTATTCTTCTTCCGAAGAAAAACCTGCCTTAACGAGAGAAATCTGATATTTATCTTTTGATTCAGCAAGATGTATGCAAGAATCTTCATACTGTTTCCTGAGTGACGCTTTCTGGCCGGATACCCTGTTAAGTTTTTCTTCTGCACCTTTCAGAAGCATTTCATTTTTATCAAGGATATCTCTGATAGTTTTGCATGAAGCTTCAAGTGTTTTAATTTGTTTTTCCGCTTCTGATTTTGAAGAAAATCTGAGATGTTTTTTCTTTTCCTCAATAATAGCTGTAAGTCCGGAAATCTTTTCAGATATTTCATTTACAAGAGGCTGATTCTGTTCGATAAGTTTCTCACATTCAAGTCTGTTGTTTGTTTCTTTTTTTCTGTTTTCCAGAAGTTCCAGTTTCTGTCTCTGCTTTTCCCTGCACTGATTAAGCTGCTTTTTGCATCTTTCAAGCTCAGATGAGAGTTTTCCTGTAACAGCTTTCATCCATGCGTCATCTGAAGCCTGCTCCCATGTTATTTTGCCAAAGCCGCATTCTTCTACCTTGTCAAGAATCTGGTTTTTTATCTTACCTGCCTCCGCCTCTTTTTTCACAAGAACGTCAGAAAATGCTTTTCTTTCTTTTTCTGCTTCATCAAAATCAGATTTGGCCTTCTTCAGATCCTCTTCAGACGGGACAGCCATATGATTTTCCTCAAGGCAAAGTGAGGCAGTACTGTTTACATGTGACCGGCAAACCGGACATACAGCAGAACCTTCTTTTTTTATTTTTTCTGCAAGAACTGCCGCCATATGGAAACTCTGTCCTCTGATAAATGCGTTGTAAAGCTCGTTATGTCTGTTACTGCTGTCAACACACTTTTCATTCAAAAGCTCTAATTTTCCCCTGCTCTGCTCAAGTTTTCGGCAGTATTCATTTCCATTATTGATTCTATTCAGAAGCCCGTCACTGCCAAGCATAATTTCATGTATTGAATTAGCATTATCGTACTCAATCTGTGACTTTTCCGCTTCCGCGTCTATCTTTTCAAGCAAAGCCAGATTTTCCTCTATTTTCAAAAGATTATCCTCCGCATTTTTTCTGGCGGAAATCGCTTTTTCAAGTTCAGACTTAACGGCTATTATATTTTTCCTGGCTGATAAAAGCTCTACAGTTTTTCTCTCTGCTTCATCATAAACCGGAAGCTTTTCAGAAACTGAGTTTATCTCCAACTGAAGTGTTTCCAGTTCATTCTGTTTTTTTAAATCAATTTCCTTTCTGGTTTTTGCGCCATCCACTTCCTTTGCACACTGTTCATACAAAAGCTCAAGTTTTTCAAGTTCTTTTTTTACTCTTGCCTCTTCCCTCAACTGGTTTTCATAAGTTTTTTTATCAGCAGAAACTTCCCTGACAGCTTTTTTTACTTTGTCAAGTGTATTTTTTAAAGCATTAATTTCGTTGGTTTGTTCGAGCAGTTTCGAAAGTTCTCCTCTGCTGTTTGCAAGGCTGTCCAGTTTTTCATTTTCTGTTTTTGCAACTGCTGATTTTTTCAGAACAGCCGTTTTATTTTCTTCCGCTTTTTTACTTAACTGCTCCAGATTTTCCAGAAGGGTTCTGTCGTTTTCAATAAGCACAGAAAGATTTTTTTCCAGTTCAGGATGACTGTACATATACAGGGCTTTTTCTTCTTCAGACAAGTTGTCAGGCATTATGAATTTTTCATTAAGAGTAAGGATAAGCTGTGAAGCAAAAGCCTCGTCTTTCTCGTTGATTTTTTTCTCTGCCTTTCCGAGCATATTCTGAAACCGCACATAAGGGCTGCTGTCAAAAAGCCTGCCGAGTATTTTATTTCTCTCTTCGCTTTCAGCATCAAGAAATTTTCTGAATTCCCCCTGTGCGAGCATTACAATCTGCTGAAACTGTGTCGCATCAAGGCCAATAATCTCTTTTATCCGGGCGCTGACTTTTGTAGGAAGGTCAACAGGATCTTTATCTTTCTCCCACAAAGTAGCCTTTGAGTCGGGGTCACCGTATTCATTCTGCGTTCCTCTTTTTTTCTTGTAATGAACTGTTCTGAGAACCCTGTAAACTTTGCCGCCATGTTCGAACTTAAGTTCAACTTCTGTATCTTCTGATTTTGGAACATAATCACTGTGCATCATCTCAGGTTTACGGTGATTTCCGCTGACCACGCCATAAAGAGCATATATTATCGCATCAAAAATTGTTGTTTTTCCGGCGCCGGTATCACCTGTGATAAGATACAGACCATTTCCGAAGGATGAAAAATCAATAACAGTTTTATCTGCATATGATCCAAATGCTTTAACTGATAATTCTACCGGTCTCATTTTATTTCTCCTCCTGACTGAAAATAAATTTTAAAAATTCTTCTACGGAATCATCAGAAGGATCACTGCATTTTTCTTCACCAATATGCCGGCTTACTTCGTGTGAAAGAAAATCAATTATCTCATTCTCTTTTTCATCTGGTGCAGTATCCCCGTTTCGCTCGAAGAAAAAATCTCTGAACATCTCACCTGTGCTTTTCTGTGATGACGTAACAGAAGGTGCTTTTGAAACTCCTGAAAAATTTATTTCGTTTACTATCTCAAGCATAACCGTTCCATGCGACGCAAAAACTGCTCTTAACTGTTCTGCAGCATCAGGCCTTAATCTTCCGTCTGTAAGAACCACTCTGACATATTCATTGCGCTTGTCAGATTCCATTTCATTTTTAATTATGGTTTCAAAATCACCTGTTATTTCTCTCATATTGTGGAGAGGTTCAATTAAAATAACATCAGTCTTCGGAGCTTCATTTACATCTCCAAGTTCAATCAGTACCGGTCCTTTTCTATTCTGTTTGGTTTCACTGAAATGATAACACAACGGAGAACCTGCATAACGAACTTCGTTTCTCCCTACAGACTGTGCAGCATGAATATGTCCAAGAGCAGCGTATGTAAAGCCGTCAAACGCAGTATAATCAACAGCACCTACGCCCCCTACCATCGTTTCCGAACCGCCCCGTTCAGCTTCTGCACCATTTACTGTTACATTCTGGTGTGCTATAATAACATTTCTCTGAGAGAAATCTATATCCTGTTTTTCAAGAATACGTCGGACAGCTGTATCATAATCATGTATCGTATTGTCCTTGAGAACCGAAGCGGCAAGTGCCGGAAAAATATACGGCATCATCCAGAATGTAACCGGCCCGTATTCATCATAAAGAGTAACATGCAGCAGTTCTTCTGAAAGTATGCCTGATATATAAATATTCTGCTTTTCAAGTAACCTGCTTCCGAATGATAACTTCTGACCGGAATCATGATTTCCTGATACCATAAATACTTTAATGTTTTTCTCTGAAAGTTCTGTGATCATTTCGTCCAGAAGTTTAACCGCTTCACCGGACGGTGTGCTTCTGTCATAAACATCTCCTGCTATGAGTACAGCATCAGGTTTTTCTCTGCTGACCAGTTCAAGAAATTTATCTTTCCAGTAAGGCTGATCTTCCTCAATCAGCGAACATTCATGCAGTGATTTTCCAAAGTGAAGATCTGCTATGTGTAAAAGTTTCATTGTGTACCTCCCTGCAATTAATAATATCAAGCTAAGTATATCATATTTTTTTTGCTTATTCAATAAATGTTTTTAGAAAATATCCATTGTACAGAAGTTTATATACATTATCGGAACGGAGGACAATTTTTATATATATTTGTTGAAATATTTCCTGTTTAAGGTTGACATAATTGTAATATTGTTGTATAATATAGATGTGAATTAA
>JAEDJV010000183.1 GCA_016296165.1 Oscillospiraceae bacterium
ATTTAACGTAAATACGCGGTTTTTGTGTTGGTGGAGGCGACGGGAATTGAACCCGTGTCCGAAAACCCATTCATATAACCTTCTACGAGTGTAGTTTATCGTTTAAATTCCCGATCAAATCCGCGGATAAACACGCTGATATAAACGGTAGCCTTTTAGTACAGCCGGAACATTAAGGCGAACATTCCGGTCGTTCACCACTAAATCAACGCCCCGAATAAGTCGTGGTAGTCTTAAGCGGAACGGTCAGGGAGCTTAGGCTGCCTGAAGCTGTAAACCGTTGTTACGGCTTACTGTAATACTATTTCTAGCGTTTATATTTAGGTTGCACCTTTTAAAGAGGTTGTGCGGCCTCTACTCGCTTATCATACTGCAAGATCCCCGTCGAAACCTTTACGCCCCCGTATCAGAATTTGTTACGGGACTTGATTGTACGGTCTATCTCTCTCTTTGCATCACGTTCTGCAGCAGCTTCACGTTTATCATGAAGTTTTTTACCTCTGCAGAGACCAACCTGAACTTTTACGTTCGAGCCTTTAAAGTAAATCGATATCGGAATAAGTGTGAGTCCGTCACGCTTGATAGTTCCGTAAAGCTTGTCGATTTCTTTTCTGTGAAGAAGGAGCTTTCGTACTCTCATCGGATCCCTGTTAAATATATTACCCTTTTCATAAGGAGATATGTGCATACCTTTTATAAAAAGTTCGCCGTTGTCGATTGTACACCAGCTGTCCTTAAGGTTTACACCACCCTGACGCAATGATTTGACTTCTGTCCCTACGAGTTCAATCCCGGCTTCGTAACTTTCGAGCACAAAATAATCATGCCTTGCTTTTCTGTTTTCTGAAATAGTTTTGAACTTGCTTCTGTCAATCATTGTTTCACTTCCTTTTGAATAGATACTTATTTCATTATAACTTATCTGATAATATATGTCAATAGTTTTTTAAAATTTTTTTATATTACTTTATAATGCACATTTTCATCTGTTTACGAATACAATTTTGAAATAAAGCATGTTCCTAAAAGATAATCTACGTGTCCTGGTATATCCCATATCAGTTCTTAACCTTCTTCTTTTTTTCCGGCAGTTCCGGATATATCGCTGATATTTATTTTCCCGTCTTTAGAAAAATCAGCTAAATCCGAATTGCCCAGGCTGTCTTCTGCTCCTGTCATCCATTTTGCAAATGCAATCAGATCCAAAGCATCAAAACTTCCTTCAGCATTTACATCCCCCGTTTAATTAACTTTACAATACAAATACATATGCAAGAAACCGACTTGCCATTTATATACATTATAGCATATCGCACTATTACTTGCAACACGAAACAAAAAAAGTATGATAAAGCACACTAAAAAACATACTGTAAATTACTTAATATATTTTACTTGAATTTAATACTGTAAAATGTTAAAATATATTTATCTGACTATCATAAATACAGGAGATAAATTATGGAAAAAATAAAAATGCTTGTCTACAACTACCGCGATTTTGACGAAAAACAATATTTTGATCAGTATGCTGATGAGTTTGGCATCGAAATAAAACATGTCCCGTTTTCACCTTCAATGGAAAATGTCAGCCTCGCAGAAGGATGTCAGTGCCTGAACATAATCACCACTCCGCTTACTTCCGAAATGCTTGAAAAATACCATGCTCTGGGAATCCGATACATAGTTACAAGGACGATAGGTTATGACCATATCGATGTTGAAACAGCAAAGAGACTTGGAATTTGTATCGCCAATACACCATACGGTCCGGAAGGTGTTGCCGAATTTGCACTCATGCTTATGCTGATGGCTATAAGAAAGGCACGTTCAATTGAACACCGTTTCTATGGTCAGGACTATACACTAAAAGGTCTTATGGGTAAACAGCTCTCAGGAATGACAGTCGGTATTATTGGTGCCGGCAGCATAGGTATGGCGCTTATAAAACTTCTTGAAGGATTTAAGTGCAGAGTTCTCGTTTACAGTCCGAGCAGAAAAGCCGAACTTCCTTCCTATGCAGAATATGCTCAGATGGATGAAGTACTTAGTATTTCTGATATCATTTCACTTCATGCTCCTTCGAATGATAAAACATACCATATGATTAGCAAAGAACAGATAAACATCATGAAAGACGGAGTTGTAATTGTAAACACAGCCAGAGGTGCTCTCCTTGATACAAATGCTGTTATTGACGGACTTGACAGCGGTAAGATCGCGGGACTTGGTCTCGATGTTATTGAAGATGAATTTGATCTGGTTTACTACGACCACCGCGAAGAAGTAATGAACAAAAAACAGCTATACCTCCTCAGAAGTTATCCGAATGTTACAATGACACATCATATGGCTTTCTATACCGAACAGACAATTGAAACTATGGTAAGAGATTCACTCCGCGGTGCGGAATGTTTCTTTAACGGAAAGGACAATCCGTGGAAGGTTGTATAAGCTATACAATAAAATTATATATCACAAAATGCCGTACGTCAGATAAAAACGTACGGCATTTTTTTAAATATCTATCTCAAGCATTACCGGACAGTGATCACTTCCCGTTATATCTGTATGTATCTCTGAAGCTTTTACCTTATCCATTATCCTTTCAGACACAATAAAGTAATCTATACGCCACCCTGCGTTGTTCGCTCTTGCATTAAACCGGTATGACCACCAGGAATAAACTCCTGCCAGATCAGGGTTGAGCCTTCTGAATGTATCTGCAAAACCTGCACCGAGAAGTTCTGTCATTTTTCCTCTTTCCTCATTTGAGAAGCCTGCATTTCCCACATTTGACTTTGGGTTTTTCAGGTCTATTTCATTGTGAGCAACATTAAGATCACCGCAGTAAATAACCGGTTTCTTTTTATCGAGCTCAGAAAGATAATTTCTCATATCATCCTCAAACTCCATTCTGTAATCAATGCGCTTTAATCCCGGCTGTGCATTTGGAACATAACAGCATACAAAGTAAAAATTATCATATTCACATGTAATTACTCTTCCTTCATCTGTATGATTTCCGTTTATTCCGTAAACCACACTAACCGGCTCCTGCTTTGCAAAAACAGCAGTTCCTGAATATCCTTTTTTCTGAGCACTATGATAATATGAAAGATATCCTTCCGGTTCAAAGTCAGCCTGTCCCGGCTGCATTTTTGTTTCCTGAAGGCAGAAGATATCCGCATTCATTTTATCAAAATATTCTGAAAAACCTTTTCCAAGACAAGCTCTGAAGCCATTTACATTCCACGAAATTAATTTCATAACTTTTATCCACCTTTAAATAAAATTTGTTTTTGAGATATTATGTGATATTTAAATTATACTATGAATCAGAATTAACCGCAATAAGAATTTCATAATATTTTTACGCAAGTAATCCCATATATCTCATAAGGAAAATCCAAAAAGTAAGTGTTACTGATGAAATCAGTGTTGTCGCAGCAATTACGCTGGAAGTAAGTGTTCCGTCGTTGTTCATATTTTTCGCCATTATATAGCACGACGGAGTTGTAGGTGAACCGAGCATAATTACAAGTACAAGAAGAGATTCTCCTCTGAATCCGAATATAACTGCCGCAGTTATGAAAACCGCAGGAATAACGATAAGTTTTACCAGACAGCTTGCAATGGTAGGTTTTATTTTAGCTATAGCAGATCTGCCCTCAAACGATGCACCTATTACTATCAGCGAAAGCGGAGTCGTAATTGCACTGATATTGTCAATCGTTTTGGATAACATCTGCGGAATAAATTCATAGATATGTATTACAGAACCGATACATCCAAGTACTATGCCTATAATAATCGGATTTTTTATTATGCCGACTGCCGCCTTTCTCAGTTTACTCTTCTTGTTTTTATCGTTCTGTGCATCCGGAGATTCAAAGGTCAGGACAGTTACTGCGAAAATATTGTAAAGCGGAACACATCCTATTATAATCATAGGCATAAGACCAGTTGTGCCATAAATATTCATCATAAATGCGAATCCCATAACAGCAACAGAACTCCTGTACGACGCCTGAACAAAAGCACCTATTATCGACTTGTCCTTTATAAATAACCTTGCTCCGATCCATATCAGAATAAACATTATG
>JAEDJV010000184.1 GCA_016296165.1 Oscillospiraceae bacterium
AAACGAGAATAAAATCTATGTGTGTGATAGCCATTTTGAGGATAATGTGTATAATTTCTATTGTATAGATGAATCAGAGATGGTTCTTGATTATGCAGGAACACTGACAGGAGTGGACAGTGTTTTTGCCGGAGCGGGTGTATATGATTATTTTTATTATATTAATGAAGATTTGTATGGTTACAGAATTGAAGAAGACAGTTCAGTAAAAATTACAAGCGATATGCTAGCCGAACATTTATTTTCAAATAATAATGATTTGAAAATGGTTATTTCAGATGATATTTACTATGAAGAAGTATTTGGAATAGATAAAGATGGCAGCAAACGTTTAATCTTTGGATTAAATGATTCTGAATATACAGATTATGAAAAACTATGTTATCCGGATCATTTTCAGGTTGTACAAATCTGTGATGATGTTTGTATATATGATGTTGATACTCGGAACGGTGATTCAGAACAGATTAATCTTGATATAGATGATAACAGACTTATAAATAATATACTCATAAATTCTTCATATGAACTGGTGTATTATTATGATGAAAATACCGGTAATACAGGGATGTCGGTGTATGACAGAAACGGCAATGAGATAGTTCAGTTTTCTTCTGCTGATGAACTCGTCGATAGTGCTGTTCTGAATACTAGTGATTATTTTCTTCTTTCTTATGACTGTGATAAAGAAACCGCTTATCCTTCTGTATTAAACACAACCGATAACCAGATTACGCCTGTGTCTTTCGAAGGTATTGGAGACGAAGAATATGTCAGCAGGTGTTTTGCTTCATCCGAAGAAAATACAGTATTTGCAATGACAGAAACCAATATTTATAAAGGAAAAGTGGAAAACGAAAAATGTGTTTTAAGAAAGGTTGTTGACTTACAAAATATTTCAAATATGAATGCTAATATAATTCAGGATTTTTATGCTGCTGATAATAATTTATATATGAAAACAGAAAATGGTCTGTATATGCTTAGAAGTTCTGAATCACCAGAAAAAATTGGAAAAACAGAAATAAAGGTCATGTGCATAAATTCAACTCCTGATGATACTATAACAGATATTTTCGAATACAAATACCCTGATTTAAAGCTTAATTATGTTATATTTAATGAAGAAGAAGGGGATATTAATGATCAGATAAATTTGCAGCTGATATCCGATGATGCTCCGGATGTGATAATGACGTATGAAGATGAAATTAATAATTACAATATAAGTCGAGATAATTCCAAGGATGCTTATATTGACCTGTATGAGTTTATTGATTCGGATTCTGAAATAAACAGGGGCGATTTTCAGGAGAATATACTTAGTGCACTGGAATATGAAAATCATCTTTATCAGATAACCCCGTTTTTTTCTTTGAAAACCATATTGTCAGATTCTGATAAATGCCCATATCAGGAGGGGTGGAGTATATCTGAATTTACTGAGTTTTTGCAGTCTCACAGTTCGTCTGCATTTTACAGAAATGATTTTGATACTGTGTCAAAAACAGCATTAAATCTTATGCCGTTTTATGATTATGAAAAATCAAAAGCGTACTTTAATACTGATGAATTTAAAAACCTGATGGAAACTATAAAAATCTTTCCGGAGACTAGTGAAAAAATTGAAGACTTTATACTTTATTCTACTGAACTTACCGGATTTGATGATGAAAATTATATTAGAAACTGTTACTTCAGCGGAAAAAGTATTTCAAATATAGGATATCCCGGTATTAGTGGTAATGGAGTAATAATTGTTCCGGATGTTCAGTTTTCAGTTATTAAAAACAGTTCTCATGCAGAAGAAGTCTGGAATTTTATTAAGCTGTATTTTTCTGAAGACTATTTTAATAGCAACAACAATTCAAAATTCCCTGTTTCAAAAAATATGATGAAGAAATATGCAGACCGTATATTAAATGCTGATGATTATAACAATTCTGATATTTCTCTGATTGGTTATGACATTAATAAAAACCCAGTAAATTTAAATCCTACAAGTACTGATTCGGTTGAATTTATACAGAATATTATAGATAATGCATCGGATATTTACATGTTTGATCACAGTATAGAGAATATATTTTATGAAAACTATTTTGAATATATAGATGGTTCAATGGGAATTGATGTATTTGCAGAGAAAACGCAGAAAAAAGCCGATATATATTTGAGTGAAAGATACTGAGGTATCTGCACCTCACAGACTTTTTTGTGTAAAGTCACAAAACTAAGTGAAAAATCGTGGGAAATATGTATAAAAGATAATTGAAAAAAATCTTCTAAACTATTGACAAACCGAGATTTCATGGTATAATAGAAGAAGTGTGGTGTCTTAATCACACATATTCTTAATAACTAAGAAAATCATTTAAAGAAGGAGGAAAAATAATGCCTACGTTTAACCAGTTAGTACGTAAGGGAAGAGATGTTCTGGAGGTTAAGTCAACTGCTCCTGCTCTTCAGAAAGGCTACAATGCAAAGAAGAAGATCACAACAGATGCAAGCTCACCACAGAAGCGCGGTGTTTGTACAGCAGTAAGAACTTCAACACCTAAGAAGCCTAACTCAGCTATGAGAAAGATTGCCAGAGTAAGACTTACAAACGGATATGAAGTAACAGCTTATATTCCAGGTATCGGACACAACCTTCAGGAACACAGCGTTGTTCTTATCAGAGGCGGACGTGTTAAGGATCTCCCTGGTGTACGTTACCACATCATCAGAGGTACTCTTGATGCACAGGGCGTTGCAAAGAGAATGCAGGCTCGTTCCAAGTACGGTGCTAAGAGACCAAAGGCTGGCGCAGCTAAGTAATAAAAACTTATTCCAGCTAAATCATTAATTAATATAGGATTCAACTACCACAGGATTTAATGTGGAGATTATATAGATTTATTTATATACCTCTCTGCATGGTCTTGACGGGTGATCATTAAAGATCAAACGAGTACCTATGAATTCATTTACAATAATATGAAGGAGGGAAGCGAAAATGCCAAGAAGAGGTAATATCGCAAAGCGTGATGTATTACAGGATCCGCTTTACAATTCTAAACTCGTAACACGCTTAATCAACAATATAATGCTTGATGGTAAAAAGGGTGTTGCACAGAAGATCGTTTACGAAGCATTTGAAATTGTCGCTGAAAAGACAGGTGAAAATGCTCTGGAGGTTTTCGAGAAGGCAATGGAAAATATTATGCCGGTTCTCGAAGTTAAGGCACGCAGAATGGGTGGTGCTACTTACCAGGTACCAATGGAAGTTCGTCCAGAAAGACGTCAGACATTAGGTTTAAGATGGATCACAAAGTATTCAAGACTCAGAAACGAAAAGACAATGAAGGAAAAGCTCGCTGGAGAAATCCTTGATGCTCTTAACGGTACAGGCGGTTCTTGCAAGAAGCGTGAAGACACACATAAGATGGCTGAAGCTAACAAGGCATTTGCACATTACCGTTGGTAATAGCATTTGTTATTGTATAATACGGAGGTTTAAGTATGTCAAGAGATTGCTCACTTGAGAATACAAGAAACATTGGTATCATGGCTCACATTGACGCAGGTAAGACAACTACTACTGAGCGTATCCTGTTCTACACAGGTATCAATCACAAGATTGGTGAAACTCACGAAGGTTCTGCTACAATGGACTGGATGGAGCAGGAGCAGGAAAGAGGTATCACAATTACTTCTGCTGCTACAACAGCTTACTGGTCAGGTCATAGAATCAATATCATTGACACACCTGGACACGTTGACTTTACAGTTGAAGTTGAGCGTTCATTAAGAGTACTCGACGGTTCTGTAACAGTTTTCTGTGCTAAGGGTGGTGTTGAACCACAGTCTGAAACGGTATGGCGTCAGGCTGATAACTACAAGGTTCCTAGAATGGCTTATGTAAATAAGATGGACATTATGGGTGCCGACTTCTACCGTGTTATTAGCATGATGAAGGACAGATTACACTGTAACGCTGTTCCGATTCAGCTTCCAATCGGTGCTGAAGAAACATTCAAGGGTATCATAGACTTAGTTGAAATGAAAGCTTATGTTTACTATGATGACCTCGGAAAAGATATCAGAGTAGAAGAA
>JAEDJV010000185.1 GCA_016296165.1 Oscillospiraceae bacterium
TGAAAATCAGGAATTATTTACGGCATTCTGATGATTGGTGAATAATTCGGGTTAATAGTTTATCAGAAAAGATAACAACTATTATTATTGCACACAGACTCAGTACCATAATGAGATGTGATAAAATTTTTGTTATGGAGCATGGTCACATTGTTGAACAGGGTACACATGATGAGCTTATCGGCCAGAAAGGAAAGTATTTTAGCCTCTGGAAGGATCAGTTCCCTAAGCATATGAACAGAGATGAGAATACAGATGATAAATGCGAATCTGTTATTTCGGAAAACAATATGAATTTACAGAATGCATTGCCTTTTGCTGTACCTGTAATTGGTTTTGATTTAGAAAATACCGGTAATCCTGAAATTAATGACACTTATTTAGTGAATGCAGAAGGTGCGTCAGCAGTAATAGATACAATCATGAATACCCCTGTTCCTCAGACACCTGTTTACTGCAGTAACGACACAAGGGAGGCACGAGTATGAAAGGAATAACACTTGAGCTGAAAGATATTACTGACAGCAGGGAAATACTTGAAAGCCGAGAAGCTCCGGGAATAAGATATTTTATCTATATACTGACCGGAATCATTATACTTGCTGTTGTATTTGCATGCGTTTTTGAAATTGATGAATACACAAGAATAAACGGTGAAATAAAAACCTACAGTACATCATCACAGATAGCTTCAGGTTCTTCAGGACGAATTGAAAGCGTAATGGTAACAGAAGGTCAGCAGGTAAAAAAAGGTGATATCTTGTTTATGATGGATTCTGGATATTATGTTAGTCAGAGAAATATATTAAGTAACAGCCTTAAAGAATATACAGCAAAACTTGCAAATACTGAAAAGTTAAAGGAAAGTATAATTCAGGGTAAAAATCTATTTGATAAATCTGATGAATATTACTACAGATATGAGCAGTATCTTAATACAGTAGAATTATCTGAAAATGAAGTTGAGAGAGCATTGCAGTCTGAAGAATCAACTTCAAAAGAAAAAAACTCAACACTAGAATATTATCAGGACAGCATTTCACAGAAGAAACAACAAATATCAGAATATAATTGCATTATTGAATGCATTTTGTATGATTATCAGTATGCAGGAACGAATTCATCTTCCAAAGCGATGATGTCAGAGTATAATTTTCAGCTGGATAAACTTAAGGTAACTACTGAAGGATACAAGTCAGTTTATGAATACACAAAAAATGCATATGAACATGCTGAAAAAATCAATATAGAATCAGAAGCAATGATTCTTTCGGGTTCAGTTGAAAACATAGTGTCATCAGATAATACCGTAGTCTCTTTACAGGATGTTGAGAATGCAGAAATCGCATATAAAAATGCGCTGTCAGATGAAGAACAGTTGAAAAATTCATGGGTTACAGATATCAATGCAAAAATAGATACGTTAAATACTGAAATAAAAAGCCTTGAAAAAAACAGTAAATCAATTTCTGCCAGTGACAGTATAAAAGAGAGTCTTGATGAATATAAACTTATTTCGTCTGATAAAATAAAGAACGAATCATTGATTTCAATGAATTCAGAGATATCGACACTTGAAGAAAAAATTGAATCGTGCAAATCGCAGCTTCTTGAGATTGATGAATCAATCAGAAATACTGAAATAAAGGCTGAACTTGACGGAACAGTTACACTTGTCAGTCAGTTTAATAAAGGAGATATAGTTCAGACAGGCCAGCAGCTTTGTACTTTACTTCCTGAGGATGACCGCCTGAAAGTATATCTGTATATTCCAGAAAATGAAATATCAAAGATAAATCCGGGTCAGAAAACAGAGTATGTATTTGATGCTCTTCCATACAATCAGTATGGAAAAATTTCAGGAGAAATAATATCAGTATCGGAGGATTCTATAACTAATGAGCTGACCGGTGCAAAGTATTATCTGGCTGAAGCTAATTTATCTGCATTATCTCTTACAAACAATAAAGGAGAGAAAAGGGAGATAAAAAACGGAATGCTCACAGAAGCCAAGGTTATAAGCGGATCCGAAAAAGCTATATACTGGCTTCTAAGAAAAATAAATTTAAAGGATTAATCATGTCATGTAAATAACATCGAAACTTAACGGTTTCGGTGTTATTTTTTTGCCCCGAAATATTTTTTAAAATTCTGTCCCGATTCACGTCCTCCCACGGCTTATTAACAGAGGGACAAATAAGTCCCTGAGAAAATGAGGGTAAATCAGTGAAACCTAATTTGAAAACTGGTGTACTTGTAAATTGCACAAGTGTAACAGTACGTGAAAGAATTTCTCGTTTCTTTCTTGGAACACCTCATAGAATGATGACATGTGTTAATTATGACAGTATCGAAGAACAGGTAATTGTGTGATTGGCGGAAAAGATTAATGTCAAATAGGTTTGAATAATTCTGTTTCAATATCGAAAATAACTGAACGGGTTGATTTTTCAGCATTTCAGCGTCAGTAATTTATAAAACGGCATTTTGCTGTCATATTGTAACTGTTCAGGACTTCATCCTTCAAGAGCAAAAAACACATTGCCCTCAAAGACATTAAGAATAGCCTGAAAAGCATTTTTCCCATGTTTCTTAGCTGTTCCAACATAAGACATAACCGCAAGATAATCACGTATTCCATCTTCAGAACGGAAGCAGCCGGAAACTTTAGTTTTCACTTTTATCATGCGTAAATCACGTTCAGCCTGATTATTATCAAATTCAACTCTGAAGTCATTGAAAAATAGGCAGACTGAGGCCTTGTAATTATCCAGGCGTTCAATTAACGCACGGATTTTTCCTTTTTTCTTTCTTCCTCGCTTACCGGTTGTTTCAATTACCGGTAAAGGATTTATTTCGTATGCTGACTGGAGAATTTCATCATACTGTTTTTCATACATTTCAAGATAATGCTTATTTGCTTTTTCTTCTCCATATGAAATAGAAACTTCCCTGGTGCGTTTCATATTCAAAAGCAATATCCTGAAGTGCTCTGCCCATTTCTGTTCCGGATGGTTCTCAATTATACCATTCCGTTCTCTCAGAAGATGAGCACAGCATATTGCATGGTCAATATTTTTGTATTTCCAGTATGGTGACCAGCAATCATGATGTGGCTATACCTTTGAAATTAGGTAGCACATCCGCATCCTCCATACCTTTAAATCCTCGTTTTTGACTATAGTGAAGATATGTATAAAGGAATGTTGAGGCATCATGTATCCATCTGGTTTTTCCGTCAACACGAGATCCTGTCTCATCGAAATGTGCTGTCGGTGAATTTTGAATCCTATTTTTGATAACTTCAAGAACAGGTTTAACCTTTTCACTGAAGCGGGATACCATATTTACGATAGTACCTTTGCCAATCGGAAGATCGAATATGCTTCCTACAATTTCTTTTATTCTGTCAGTGCTTACTGCACCCACAGTATTGAGAGCTACAAGAAATGCTGCAATAGTATTTCCATATGAATATCTTCCTTTTACTGTTTCAGGAAATTCACCCTTTAACTTCTGATTATCCATCGGACAGGTAATTTCTAGACTGCAGTATTCCGTTATTGTTTTCTTTATTTCGATATCAATAACACTTCTTCTTTTTCCTTCGCAGGCACTTTCTTTACATTTTTCCCACATAGAACATGCCTGACATTTGGAAAGAATTATTTTTTCAATGCATGTTGGCTTATCAGTAACTACAAGATTACTTGCTGAATGATCCTGTTGACCGCCTTGCTTCTTATTGGTTTTCTCTCTGAGACTTCTGTCTTTATTCGGCTTTTTTAAGCCGTCACTTGAAGGCGGCTTGGAGCTGTTATTTGAGTTCTTGTTTTTCTGTTCTGTGAGTTCCGAGATTTTCTTAGTAAGCTCTTCTATTTTTTCTGTAAGTTCTGATACTGTTTTCGTAAGCTCTTCATTCTGCGCAATGAGTTCTTCATTCTGTGCAATGAGCTTCTCATTATGCGCAAGTGCAGTTTTGTTCTGCTCCATAAGAAAATTTATAAATTCACTCTGATCTTTTAATGGCATCCAAATCACCTTCTTTTCGTATTATTCTATGTTTCTATTATACTACTAAGAAGATATTTA
>JAEDJV010000186.1 GCA_016296165.1 Oscillospiraceae bacterium
AAACAGGTATCATAAAAGTACGATACCTGTTTTATCACTTTGATTATTTTATTTCCTTCAGATACACCGAAACCTTGTTCTGAATATTCTTTGCGGTTTCTTCGGCACTTTGCGTGTCAGCATAATAACGTTCTGTTTCTTCACTGATAATCATTCTGATTCTGCTGTCAGAAAGAGAAGTGGAAGATGCAGAGGTGATAAAGTTACTTATTGTTTCAAGTAATCCTTCATCTGGTTTTTTTTTTCGTACATCTTTTCCATGACAGTCAGTAGTGTGAGAATTGGTTGTATCATTTTTTGCCTTTTCAAACAACTGATTGTAAGCAGATTTTTTAACCGGAAATGAAAGCATCCAATCAATAAACTGACAAGCCTGATTCTGGCCGTTATCTGAAAGAAGGATTTTCAAAAACTCCACTGCACCCTCCTTGTTTTCTGAATTTTTAAATACAGCTGCTGTGAATTCCGGTATAATCACAGCACCGCTGTGACTGTCAGAAGGCAAACCTGTGAGAGCCGTTTCAGCACCGCAGAAATAATATGAATTTGTCAGTGAAAAATCTGAAAATGAATGGATTTGAATCGGCATAAACAAGCATAAATCGTCTGCCATTCTTGTTTCATATGTTTTATCGGAATCTGACAGCATTTTATTGTATTCTTCTTCGGTTATTCCGCTTTCCTTAACTATTTTCAGAAGACTTATAAATTCTTCTGTATCAAAACTGCATGTAAATTTCTGTGTGTCAATATAATCACTTATATTTGAATTAATCAGGTAATAAGTAAGGAAAACATTTGGTTCTCTGTAAAACAAATTTTTCTCACTATTAAGCTCTGCAAATTCATTTACACTATAATCCTTTATATCGCTGACAGCTTCTTTTTTTGCGCACAATCCCATAATTTTAAATGAAACCGGCATTGCATACTGTTTTCCGTTAAATCTATACGCATCAATTACGTTTCCGAAGTATTCATCTTTATTAATATCAGTTATACCAGGAAGTTCATCAATATCCGCAAATGCATCAAACCCTGCAAAACGCATCATATCAAAATCCTCTCCGAAAAGGACCATATCAGGAGTATTTCCCTTTATCAGTTCCTGTTCAAGCATATTAATTCCTGAGTTGAAGAAATAATAAAAATAAATATCTCCGTATTTGGAATAGTCTTCAATATGTATCCGGTATTCAGTATTTGACTTGTTAAAATCTTTTATTAACGACATGATGTTATCGCCAACATCTGTTGCTGCTATATTTATTACTTTTCGTTCCTGAATTTTCTTCAGAGTATCATTATCAACTCTGCGCATAATAGATATATTTGGCTTGTTTTCAGTCAAACCAAAAATTTTAGTTACAATTGTATCATTATCAGTAATAACACTCTGTTCAGGAATGCTGTCAAAATCAGAATCAATCCAGTTTACTATTTCTGTAAGACTGTTATCACTAAGAGAGTATCCGTATACTCCTTCATTAGATTTAAAATATGCATCATATTTGCCGTTCCCGTTTTCAGCTGATATAATCCTGCAATCGAGTTCATTTACCCTGACCAGAGTATTTTTATCAAAATCTATTTTATAAATTACGGTTTTACATTCATCCATTATAACTTCAGCACAGTAATATCCTTCCGTTGTTTCAAAAAATTCAACCCGATATGACGAATTCTGAGAAAAAGTTTTGTTTCCGTTCATGTCATACAGTACTATTGTTTCATCGGATAACAATGCGATTTTTCCGCTATCATCAATTATAAAATCACCATAATATTCATCAAGTTCAGTCCGGTTTAATATATTCAGATTACTATCTGAGGTAACTGCATAGTAAGTTTCTTTCTGAGTTTTACTGTCATATTCACTCACAATCAGAGATAGTTTACCGTTATTTTTTCTGCGTATTTTCCTTACATTGCCACTTCCCGACACTGAAAACTTGTCTGTATAAGATACTATATTTCCTTCATAATCGGATTTGCACAGATACATTCCTGAGCTGTTTTCTACCGAGTTTATACCCGTAAGAAGCAGAGCGTTTTCCGAAACAGCACAGCCTGAGTAATTTATACTTTCCTGATTTATATCCGTAATAAGCACGCTTTCTTCATCTTCAAGACAGCACCCGTAAACCTTATTGTTTAATATATATGAAAAATCAAATCCGCCTGGCGACTGCCCTCTTGCCATTCCACCCCACATGGAAATATACGTGTTGACCTCCGGTTTGATCTCATATCTCTGTGAAACTTCACCGGTTTCAGAATCCAGTTCGTTGAAGAAATAAAGTGACGAATCACTTTTTGAGGAGTAAATTACCGGATTTCCGTTCTTCGCAATGAATATTCCCGAATACTGACCTTCCATATCGGCTGCAATATTTTTCTGCTCATAAATCAGACTGTCATCAGAGGAATATTTTAAAAGAGTATATTCATATTCATCATCCAAATAAAGAACATAATAATTTCCTGATTCATCAGTTTCAGTTCCGGCCCATACCACATTCGGATTACTAAAAACATCTTTGTGCATAACTGATTTTTCTGAAATCAGATTCAGATTACGGTCGTATGTGCAGATATAATAATCCTTAATTTCCTCATCAAGAATATATTTTCTTATCTGATATGTTTCGTCTGTTAGTTCTGATACATAATAAATCCACTCATTTTCCTTAAGTTCAAGCGAACCGGTAATTTTCAGAGTATTTCGATCTGCACGAAGTAGTGTCCGTCTGTCGTTATATGATATCTGCATCCATACATCTGACTCACTTATGCTAATCGGAGTTATCATATCATTTTCATATCCTGTAAGATCAATATCATATTTTCGGTTTTCAGGAATACTGAAAACTGAAACAACTGATTTACTTTCTTCGCCTGCCTGCATAAACCCTGCATAATAGATACTTTCTTTATCAGCCGATATAGCATCGATATTATACACCGTCTCCGGCAAAGAAAATCTTTCATCTTCAATGAAATAATTCTCAATCTTCTTTTCCGTATATTCTTTTTTATCTTTCCTTGTTCCCATAAACACAGCAGCTGCCGCAACTGAACCTATAAGCAAGGCTGCTGCCAGTATTATACTTATCGTTCTCTTTTTCTTTCTTACAACACTCACTTCAATCGTCCTTTCGTTCGGTGAATGGTGCATAGATATCGTATCTGAACATATTTTACTGCATACATCTGCAATATGTCTGTCACTTATACCGCCTATTGCCCTGTATAAATCTTCTCTGTTCATGGCTTGAATCCCCTTTCAGAAAGGTATTTTTGAAGTTTTTTCCGCAGACGGTTCAGAACTACAGACACGTTGTTTTCAGTCATATTCATTATCCGGGATATATAACTGATATTTTCCGTGTACCAGTAGCGGAGTACAAATATTTGTCTGTTTTTCTTTGAAAGTGTATCAAGGAATGAATCGATTACTTCAGACAGTTCACTTTCATCACAAACAAAATCTGAACATTTATCCGGTATACACTCATCAAGTTCGTCAATGGCAATACTTATCTGCCCTCTGCCTCTTTTTAATGTTCTTTCACTATTATATCGGTTAAAAGCAAGATTTCTGACTATTCTTCCGATAAATGCCGGAAAAATCTTCGGCCAGTGCGGCGGAAGTGAATTCCAGGTTTTCAGATAGGTATCATTCACACATTCCTTTGCATCTTCTTTATTTTCAAGAATGTTTTCAGCAATCGAGCAGCAGAATGCACCGTATTTTTCATCTGTCTCCGATATCGCACATTCGTCTCTGTCCCAGTAGTGCTGAATTATTGTTTTATCATCCAATGATTTTCCTCCTTTCACCTATACTGACAGGATTTTTATTTGAAATCTTACAGGTTTGATATTTTTTTATTTTAGTATAGCATTTTATTTTTATACAGGCAAATAAAAATACAGCGAAGCAATAACACTTCGCTGTAAAGTTTATGTTTGTTCTGAATTATCCTCTGCCGATAAGCACTTTCTTCCCTTCAAATGCAAATCCGTACTTTACAATCATGTCCGGTGAAATCCCTGAATCTA
>JAEDJV010000047.1 GCA_016296165.1 Oscillospiraceae bacterium
AATTATATTTATAGTATCTATCTTAATTTCCAGAGAATTAATGACAATTCCTTTAGTGCTTATTTTTTTAATAATAGAATTGTTGTTCTGTTTTATAATTGCTGGATTATACGAGAAAAGAAATATTGTTTATCTTTTAAAGAAAAAAGCCTAGTGGAAAAAATGATTTTTTAGTTGTGCAGGCAGTAAAGAACATATAGAGCATAATTATAAATCAACACATTAGTGGTGTATATAACCTGAGAGGAAAAAATTCAAATATGAATATACTTAAAATAAGAGCATTAAAAAAGAGTTTTGAAAAAAAAATAATCCTTAATAATATATCTTTTGATATTAAACAAGGAGAATTTGTTTGTATATACGGGAAAAGTGGATGTGGAAAAAGTACACTTTTGAATATAATCGGATTATTGGATTCATTTGATGGCGGAAAAATTGAAATGTTTGGAAAAGATATACATAATCTGTTTGAATATGAGAAACGTAGTCTTATAAGAACTAAAATAGGGTATTTGTTTCAAAATTTTGCTTTGATAGATACTGAAACTGTCTTATATAATCTTATGATAGCAATGAAATATACAAAGTACACTAAATCAGAGAAAATAAAAAGAATATCTGATAGTCTTGCAGCAGTTAATCTAAGCGGATATGAAAAAAAACTTATTTATACATTAAGTGGCGGTGAACAGCAACGTGTAGCAGTAGCTCGTCTTATGCTAAAGCCATCTGAGATAATCCTGGCGGATGAACCTACCGGCTCACTTGATTCTGAAAACAGAAATGAGATAATTACTTTGTTAAAAAGACTTAATAATGACGGAAAAACAGTTGTTATTGTATCACATGATGAATATATAGTAAAAATGGCTGACAGGATTATAGAGATTTGAACCTTGAAATTATTTTGTTTTGGGATGAAATAATTAGAAAACCATATGTTATTTGTTATGAAAGAAGATGAATAAATTTACTTATGAAAAATAAAAATCCGATAAAAAGTTTTTTTGGTGTTATGATAGTTTTAATATCTATAGGTTTATCTGCATGCAAATCAAATGAAAAAATTCAAAAGAAAAATATAATTTCTGTTACACCTTTGGAAAATTCGTTTGTATCTGAGCAGATTGAAGTTCCGGAAAACTCTGAAAATGTATTTTCTGTCAGATACAGCAGGGATAATATTTTTTTTAATGGATCCAATCCACGAAATATGGATGGACAATCAATTATAAATATTGTTAATTTAAAGACTAATCAGGTATCAAAAATTTCTGTTGATTCTGAAGTTTCGGGTTATGTGCATCATCTATCTGCTGAGGAGTATATATATATAGAACATGATACAGAAAATCAATCGGTATTTTTAATAGAAAAAATAGATAGAAAAACAGGCGAACATATAATAAGTAAAGAAGCAGATTATTTTGATAATGTGTCTGATATGTTTTTTGACAATAACGGAAATATATGTTTGCTCACGAGCAGAGTTACTGTATCTGGAAATATTGCCCAGGTACATATTTACTCCCCGAATCTTGAACTGATTGATACTATTGATTTAAACATTAACGGACAGTCTCCTCTAAAAATTAATGAATATGCTGATTCATATTATCTTCTTTCTCAAAGTTCAAACGGAATAATACAAATATATGCTTTGAAAAAGGATTATTCTGTAAAGTACAGTACAGAGATTTCTGATGCTGCCGAAATATTCTGCGATTCGCTTATCTCTTCAGACGGAGATCTTCTTGTTTTTAGTTCTGAGGAAAACAGCAGGAAATTATATGTTGATATAATTGACAGCAATAACGGAAAACCAAAGTCGATGATTGAACTTAATGATATTTCGTGTTATAACATCTGCGGTTCATATGAAAAATATGATTTTATTTATTCAGATATTGATGGAGTTTATGGCTATATTATAGATAAGGAAACTTCAGAAATAATTATTAAGTCAGATGATGCTGATATGACTAATTTTAAAAGTTACTGTTTAAATCAAAATGATTTATCTTTTATTAAATATGAATATTGTAATCCGCTATATACATTTTATCAGTCTGATCTGAACGGAAATATTATTGATAAGTATACTATAGACCTTTCTGATGAAGAAGAAATTATATGTGATTACTGCATAGCCGGAAACGGTAGACTGGGGTATGTTACCAGTAACGTTCAGACAGGTATAATAAAATATTATTGCATAGATGAGTATGGAGATTGCGGGGAAGTTATACTTGAGAATTACTCATTATTTGAATTGATTACAACTGATCAATCCGGGAATGTATGTATTGTAGCAACTGATTCTCAAAATGAATGCAGTCATTTAATAGTAATTGATTCCGGGTTAAACATTGTAAAAGATTTGGAGCTTAATGCAGAGGAAATTATCGGAGTATGTTATAGTAAAGATGGAAATATATATGTTTCGGAGGTATCGTCGGGTAAAAATATTATTTCTTTGATTGATTATAATACGGGCGAAAAATTAAAAGATATACAAGTAGATGATTATTTTCCGAACAACAGCGAAGGAAAGATAATTAATGGATCTGATGAATATGATTTTTATTATTTTGATATGAAATCTGTTTACGGATACTTGTCTCAAACCGGAGAATTTAAAGAAATATTAGACACTGATATATTTGAATACGATATTTTAGATATATATTTTGACAATGCTGATACTATGGTGTGTATCGGAAGAGATGTAACATCATCAGAAGAAATAGAAATGCTGCATATTTTTCTTTTAAAAAAATCTGAAGGAGAAATAACGAAAAAAGAAAAAATACGAACAGCTGTATTCGGAAAAGCAGACAATGATATCAGGTCAATGGTAAAGAAATATAATAAGACAATTACTGATTATTATATTGATATTGTTGAATATGATTTTTCAGATATGAGTGACTTTAATGCTGATGTTTTAAATGGAAAAATTCCTGATATTCTGATAACAGGCAGTTATAGTGATATGACAAGCTGGATAAAGAATGATTTAACTGAAGATCTTAATGATTATTTCAGAAATGATAATGACATTTCGCTTGATCAGTTCAGTCAGAATATAGTAAGTTCTTTTGAATCAGGCGGAAAGATTAACTTTATTTTTCCGTCATACAAAATAAACGGACTTATCGGTAAGTCTTCCGATGTTTCGGATGGGGTTGAATGGACCGTTGATGAATTCATTTCATGTATGGAGTCAGATCCCAAAGCTGATTTTTGTAATATTTCATCTGAAGAATTAATTGAAAAAATCATTATGTCCAATTTATATGGCTTTATAGATTTTGAAAAAAATGAGTGTTGTTTTGATAATCAAAGCTTCATATCATATCTTGATTATATAAAAAAGATTTCAGATTATACAGATGAAAAGTATGACTATCCATTTCGTGATAATAACACAACTCTGGATTTTATTGATATAGGAGGATTTAAAGATTTCAATTTAATGGAAAAGGGAGAAATAGGACAGACTTCTACTTTAAAAGGGACACCTGGAATATATGAAAGCTGTATTACGATTGAACCATCATGTATGATAAGTATTTGTAAAAAGTCTGAATTAAAATCACAGTCGTGGGAATTTATTAAATTATTTCTGACAGATGAATATCAGAATTCGCTGACTAAAAGTCAGGAATTTTTTCCGGTAAAAATTTCTTCATTTAAATCCCTTAAACAAAAACAGACTGCTACAGACAGCGTCAGTTATTATTATTATAAAGACGAAGAAGTACCGATATATGGTATCAGCGATGAGACATTAGAGAGAATAGTTAGCATTATAGAGTCGGCAAAAAGGATTAAAACTGATGATGAAAAGATAAATGAAATTATTTTTGAAGAAATAAATGATTTATTATATGGCAGTCTGAAATCATCAGAGGTATCGAAAAAACTTCAAAGCAGAATATCTTTATATTTGTCTGAATGCAAATGATATAATAAGGATGCAGGAAATCCTGCATCCTTATTTTGTAATGTGTCGGGCATGACACACAGCATGAACCCGCTTCTTTCTCCCTGCTTTGTACGGACGAATACAGTTCTCTGCACGTTATGCCACCATAATTTTATATCTAAAAACATTTCAAAAATTTTTGGGAAAAGTTGTCAGGTAATATTGAAATTTTCAATTTGCAATAGCTAAAATTTATGGTATAATATCAATGGAAAGGGGTGTGTGCTATATGGGAAAGTATGTAAATCCAGACAATAAAGCGTTTGCAATTATAGCGAGCGATGAATCCTATGTCGATAAAACCGGATTAATTGAGTTCACAAATAACAGAATCGGAAGAATTCGTCCGCTCATCTGCTTCAGCAGACCACGCCGTTTCGGAAAATCCATTGCGGCACATATGCTGACGGCATATTACAGCAAGGGCTGTGATTCGAGAGAAATCTTTTCGAACCTGAAAATTGCGGGGCTGCCGATGTTTGAAAATGAACTGAACAGAAATACGGTTATATTTCTGGATGTGCAATGGCTGAAAAATGTTGCCCTGGAGCAAGGCAGGACGGATCAGATTGTGTCCTTTATGCAGGCAAAGGTAATTGAGGAATTGCTCGAAATTTATCCGGATGAAATAGAGAAAGATGAAAAGTCACTAGCGAATGCTCTATTCAGTATTTACAATGCTACAAAAGAGCAGTTTATTGTCATTATCGATGAGTGGGACTGTCTGTTTCGGGAAACGAAAGAAAATCAATCTTTACAGGAAGAATATGTCACATTTCTGAGAGCAATGTTCAAAGGTGCAGCATCCGATACTTTCATCAAGCTCGCCTACATTACAGGTATCCTGCCTATCAAGAAATACGGCACACAGTCGGCATTGAATAATTTCAGAGAGTATACGATGGTTAGTCCCGGTAAGCTTGCAGAGTACGTAGGTTTTACAGAAGATGAAGTAAAGTCCTTGTGTGAACGTTATGATATGGATTTTGAGGAGTGTAAGCGATGGTATGATGGTTATTCTTTCAATCACATGGAATCTGTTTATAGTCCCAATTCTGTGATGAATGCAATCGACAATGGTGAATTTGGCAGCTACTGGACGAAAACGGAAACCTATGAATCGCTGCGGTTTTATATTGATACAAATTTTGACGAGGTCAGAACGGCAATTGTTACGATGCTCGCAGGTGAAATGGTTGAGATCGACCCCGAAACGTTCCAGAATGATATGGTGAATATTCACAATCGTGACGATGTACTGACACTACTTGTGCATCTGGGTTATCTTGCGTATAATGGCAATGAAAAATCCGTCTATATCCCAAATGAAGAAGTTCGCGCAGAGTTCATCCGAGCGACCAAAAACAGCTCACGTGAAGAACTTTCCAGAGTTATCAGAAACTCTGATGACTTGCTGAAAGCTACCCTTCGCATGGATGGCGAAGAAGTCGCACAGCGAATTGAGATGGCACATCAGTATTATGCAAATGCAAAATTCTACAACAACGAACAGGCACTGCGAATGGTCATCATGCTTGCCTATGTGAGCAGAGTGGATGATTACTGCGATTTTCAGGAACTTCCAGGCGGTAAAGGATATGCGGATATTCTGTTCTTTCCAAAGAAAAAATCCTGTAAGCCTGCACTTCTGATTGAGCTGAAATGGAATCATTTCAGTGGTGGGGCAATCGAGCAGATCAAGGAAAATGGTTACTGCGATGCGATTTCGGGCTATGGCGGGGATATTCTTCTTGTTGGAATCAACTATGATGAAAAAGAGAAGAAGCATAGTTGTAAGATTGAGAGGTTTGAGTATAACTCGGATTGATGGTAAACGCATTATTACAATTAAAAAAAGATTATAAAAATGCAGAATTCATAATTGAATCATAGGCTAATTTAGATTTCTAAGATTAGCCTGTTGATTTTAAAGTGAACTCTGCGTATTCAGGATATTTATTAAAATTGAATATATACATAGCAGCTAAGAGTAAAATCTTAGCTTTTTTGATGTCCGAAGACCATAATTAAGATAAAAATTAATAAAAAGAAGAAATTACAAGTTATGGTATTTGCGTTTCTGTCAGATACAACCAGATAATGAAGAAGATAAAAAATGTGATGAAAAAATAACTGCGTGGTCTTAAGACTACGCAGTTATATACTTGGCGATAAAGCTTGTGACGTGACTCGAACACGCGACCTGCTCATTACGAATGAGCTGCACTACCAACTGTGCTACACAAGCATATATTAAATTTTCGTGATTTATTATCCGTCAAAAATCATATCACAATAGATATTGTACCATAAACAGCGATAATCGTCAAGCTGTTTTGACGAAATTAATAAATTTACTGAAAATTTTTTTAAAAAATATATTTTCAAATTGTATTTCAGAAAAATCTGTGATATAATTATAAATATACGTTTTTTCTTATGGAAAAGTATATGTCCGCATAAGCGAAATAATTCACGATACATAATAAAAAATATTAGAAGAAAGAAGGATTCTTATGAGTAAGAAGAAAAAAAGTATCGGTTCACTTTTCTTTGGTTTTATCATGGGACTGATCACGTTTGTTTTGATTCTCGTTCTTATAGTGTCAGTAGGATCAAATATCCTGTTCCATTCAGATGAAAGTGCCCCGAAGATAGATATTTTGAACAGGCAATATACTTTATTTGTAAACAACAGCAATGACGTTGCTAAGATCGAAAACGGAGACTTTGTTTTAATCGACAGTAAATCTGAATTCAAGGAAAATACATATGTCCTTTGTTCCCTTGGCAGCGGATACAAGACAATAATGTGTCTTTCATCGGTTTCTGAAAATGAAAACGGAACATTGTCATATAATCTGAGAGGCGATAAGAATGGTTCAGTTGCAGAATATTCCGTTCCTCATTCAAAACTCCTCGGAACAGTAATGAACAAGGTTGATTACGTCGGAGATATAATCAGATTTTCACGCGATATGCCTGGAATAGTTACTCTTATGGCAGTTCCGTCATTTCTCCTTATTATAATTTCAATTTCTTCAATAAGAAGAAAGAAGATGAGATTCGAAGATGATCTTCTTGAGAGTGAAATATTTATCGAAGAACTCAAAAAAGTAAAGAGAAATGAAGAAAAAAGAGCTGAAGAAAACAAGAAAAAAAGCCTGCAGGCTGAACAGGATATTACCCCGGCCTCTGCAGTAAGTAAAAACTCTGATTTCTCATATGATGAATATATAAGGCAGCCGGAAGAGAAACCAGAAGTAAACAGGTATGAGTATGTAAACTTCGAGGATGAAGCTGCCAAAAAGGCAATAGAAATCAAAAAAGCACTTCTTAATGAAACTTCAAAGGAAAAAGAGCAGACAGTATCAGAACCGGCTGTCAGCAAATCCGATGCTCATGAATCGGATAACAAAACTGGTGAAGTTCAGAGTGAAGTGAAATCTGAATATACTCAGACAGAGAAAAAAGCGGATTCAATATATAGTGAACAGATTAATCCGGAAGCTCCCGTATATCAGCCGGAACCAGCTCCGGTTGAGGCGTACAATCCGGTTAGAAATACCGAATCTGAAAAGCAGCCTGAACCAATGCATTTTGTAGATTTAGCAGAATACAAGAATACAGAAGCTGCAAAGGTTCAGGAGACCTTGATTCAACCTGAAAAACCTAAGACTGAACCTGCTGCACCGGTTAAAAAGAAAACAAAACCTCCGGTTAAGAAGATCAAAGCAGACTCCATTGATGATCTTATCAAACTTCTTGAGGATGAGAAAAAGAAACTCGATTAAGAATTACTGCGATGCTGTGCACAGAGTACGGATCTTTGGTACTGTGCACAGCATTTTTTGTTTTGTGAAAATTACACATAAATTCAAATTAAAAATTTTGCTTTATGTTAATATAAAGTAATTGCTATTGTTTTTTTACCGGTAATTATATATAATATAATTATGGTATAAGAAAATAAATTATCGTTTACTACATCTGAAAATGACGAATTATGAAAGGAAATTTATTATCATATGGATTTAAAAGAACTCAGAGATCAGATTGATATACTCGATGCAGAGATACTTGACAAATTCCAGAAGAGAATGGATCTTTGCCTTCAGGTAGCTGAATATAAAAAGAAAAATAAAGTAAATGTTCTCCAGACCGGCAGAGAACAGGAAGTTATTGACGGAATAAAAGCAAAGTCAGAGAAAAGATATGAGGACAGCGCAGCAGTTCTGTTTTCAAATATCATGGACATCAGCAAGAGTTATCAGCAGTGTGAAATTAATAAAAATATCAGGTTTATCGAATCATCTGAATTTGATATTAGTTCCGGCTGTAAGATAGGCTGCTACGGAGTGAAGGGCTCAAACTCGGAAGAAGCTGCAAGAAAGATATTCGGAAATAAAACAAACATAGGTTTTTATCATGAGTTTGAGGATGTGTTCAGAGCCGTTGATGAGGGTAAACTTGATTTTGGTGTTGTGCCTGTTCAGAATTCAAGCACAGGCTCCATCTCACAGACTTATGATCTTATGAGAAAATACAATGTATATATAGACAAGATGGTCAGAGTAAGCATCAAACATTGTCTTGCATCGGCAAATGCTGAAAATATAAACGAAGTGGAGGCTGTTTATTCGCATCCGCAGGCTATTATGCAGTGTTCTGAATTTATTTCTGAAAACGGTTTAAAGACAGTACACTATGCAAGTACAGCTACGTCTGCGAAGTTCGTTGCAAAAAGTGACAAGAAGATAGCTGCTATCTGTTCTGAAAAATGTGCAAAGATTTATAATCTTAATATTCTCAAAAAAAATATTTCTGACGAGTCATCAAACTTTACAAGATTTATCTGCATCTCAAAAAAGTTCATGGTGGAAAAGGATGCCAACAGAGTTTCAGTACTTATGTCCCTTTCGGACAATGAAGGCTCTCTCTACAGAATGCTTACAAAGTTTCGTGTGGCAGGACTTAATCTTCTTAAGATAGAAAGCCGTCCGCGTCATGAAGGAAATTTTGATGTCGTGTTCTATCTGGATTTTGAAGGAAGCATGGATGATGAACGTGTAAATGCACTTCTCTGTGCACTGAAAAATGAAGTCACAGATTTCAGATTTCTTGGTAACTACAATGAGATTATCTGATCTGACAGAAAACAATGCTTTGTTGCCGTATTAGTTTTATATGCGGCAGAATGGAGATAGTTTTTATGTTTTATTGCTGCGGAATAACGGAGCAGGGTATAAAGGAAAGAAATGAAGACGCTGTTTTAATAAACAATACCGTTCTTACTGAAGGTAAGATGGAAGTCAACATAGACAAGCCCTTTATAGCTGCTGTATGCGACGGGGTTTCCGGGGAAAAATCAGGGGATATTGCATCAAGAATGTGTCTTGCTGAACTTGCAAAGCAGGAATTCAGCAGTCAGTTCAATTTTATTCAGGCACTTAACAAGATACACAGACAGCTTAAACATTACGGCTTATTCCATAAAAATTCATCAAATATGCAGACTACCATATGTGGATTTGCTGTTGATGAAAAGAAAACCATGTACTGTGTAAACGTTGGAGATTCCAGACTCTACAGATTCAGAAACTCCAAACTTAAACAGCTCACCCGCGATCAGTCACTGGTTCAGATGCTGTATGAGCAGGGCAAGATAACATATGAGGAAAAAAGAAAGCATGTTCACAGGAATATAATTATGCCTGTTCTCGGCAATACTACCGCAAAACCTACTATTGATGTCAGCACAATAGACGAGGCGCCTGAATGCGGAGACGTGTATATCATATGTTCAGACGGACTTTCAGACTATATTGTAAAGTCTGAGATAGAGGAGATCCTCTCTATGCCTATGTCAATGCCTAAACGCCTTGAGGAACTTGTAAAACGTTCACTTGATAAAGGATGCAGGGACAATATTTCTATAGTTGCAGCTACATATATGCCTGGGCCAACTGTGGAAAATGAATGATTTATCGTAAATTAGAATGCCGGCTGGATTCAGTCGGTATTTTTTTATTAAAAAATGAACTTTTTCAGGGAGCCTTAAGTATATAATAACAGAGCTCTTTATAATCAGGAAAGGAGGAAAAAATGAACAATGTTCCGGACATTAATCAAAATCTGGAGGCGTACAGAGAACGTCTTTCCAGACTGTGCATAAATTTATGCAAAAATTATTCTGATGCTGAGGACCTGTTTCAGGAAACATGCTTTCGTGCATTCAGATATTACAGCAAGTATGACCCGAAACGTGATTTTGAAAACTGGATAGTAAAGATCTGCGTGAATACATATAAAACGGAACTTAGAAAAAAATATCTGTTTCGCATGAAGCAATTTGAAACTGAGGATGAACATGATTTGTTTTTCAGCCTCATTCCTGACAGGGAGGGTGAATCTGAAGAATACAGGATGCTTATAGAAACCATAAATAATCTTCCTGAAAAATATCGTATAGTTGTTGTCTTACGCTTTTTTAATGACTATTCAGAAGAAAGAGTTGCTAAGATGCTCGGGATTCCGCGCGGTACAGTAAAATCAAGACTTAATAAGGCAAAAAAACTGATCAGAGAGGTGATGAAAAATGGATGACAATGAAAAACTGGATAAAAGGCTGAAGGCAGTTATAGATTCCGAAGTCCCTGAAAAAATGCAGTTTAGAATTCCTGAAAGCGAATCGGATTTTAAGGTAGTCCGTTTCAGAAAGAAGACATTTGCGACGCGTATGGCGGCAGGAGCATTTTCAGTATTGGCGGCAGCTGCATTTATCTGTATACCGGCAGGTATTATTCTGAAAAATGCCGGTACGGTCAGTACAGGGTATAGCGATAAAAAATACAACAGCCGGTTTGAACGTTATATGGATGAGTATGATTATGAACTTACTCATAACAGTTATAAAAAGATATATAATTCCGGAAGTGAAACTGAGAAAAAAATATTCAGTTTTTTAGGGCTTATTCCGGAAATAGAGCAGGGTTATAACGCAGAAATTTTTGTACGTACTCTTGGAGAAGAGGATGAGATTTATACAAGGCAGGCGTATGCCGTATGGTATGACCATAACGGCGAGATAAATGCTATAATGCCTACTTCAGAAAAAGCGGATGGATATACTTATGAAGCGGATTTTCCGGGAGAAAAAGGTGCTGAGAATGTAATAAACAATCTTCTGGATAGCTTCAGTAACAGGAACAGAGCTGTAAGTTTTGAAGGAACGCTTGTAAGACCGCAAATTACCGGATATTCTGATGTTGCTGCACAAACAGATAAAAAAGATGTGAGATGTATGATAAATAACGGTGATTATGTAATTCCAGTCAGAGTCTGCTCGATAGACTATACAGTTTACTGTGAAATTTTTAGTGAAAGCAATCCTTTGCCTTCAACAACTATGGATATATTAGTTGAAAACGGTATGACAAAGTACAGTACGGTGCTTGCATATGACTGCTCAAGGAAAAATGCAGTCAGAATAAAATCTGTCAGTCAGGACATATGGCTTGAAAAAGCTGAAAGAAACTGAAAAAAGTGAGGACAATAAGATGAGTAAAAATAAATTAATAAGCATTGCAGCTGCAGTATTAATGGCATTTTCTGCTGTATCATGCTCGCAGGAGAAAAATCTGAAACCGGAATCTGATATTCCGGAAGTGAATAAAACAGCGGAAAAGGTCAGCGAAAACAGTTTTAAAAAGATAACAAGATTTTTTGAGCAGATTGATATTACTGATACTGACATGAGTTATTCAACCCCTGTTGCTGCAGATGAGGACAAATATTACTATTATCAGGGCGGAAGGGACTATGCGTATGAAATGCCTGAAAATTATGAAGTTTACTGTGCAGATATTAACAGCGGTTCTGTGGAGTATTCAGAATGTGCTGATGTCCCGTCAGAGGCAGATATAGTATTAAGGAATGAAGAAAATATTCTGTACACATTATCTGAAGAAACAGAACAAAAGGCATACGGATACAACATAAAAAGCGGAAAAACCACAGAGCTTAAGGGGATTTTTCCGGACAGGTATCTTGTCAGAACAGACAGAAACGGAAATATTTATATATACAGCAATTACAAAATATATGTATATGACACTTCGTTTAATCCGGTTAAGGTAACTGATGTTGAAAAAAGTATGAAAGAGGAACTTGACAAAAACGGGGTGTACCTTTACAGCATGTGCGTTCTGGATGACGGACAGGTTTGTTTTGCTGTTTCTGCAAAGTACCAGTGGGCAAAGGTTCTGAAGACTGAGGCAGACGGAAGTTTAACTGACCTCACAGGAGAAATGACTGATTATGCTGATAATTATATTGTTCGGAATATGTACACAGATGAAGAAGGAAATATAGTTGTAAGTGTAGGATACGGTGATGTACGTTTTGATGTTATATCTCCCGAAAACGGTGATCTGATAAAAAGATATGAAATTTACGGGGAGGAAGATCTGATAGGCCCGGGCGGCGGATATGATATGATTTATAAAAAATCCGGGGGAATATACGGCTACAGCTATATGGAAGACAGCAGCACTGCTCTGGTTACAGGTGAAGACATTACTGATATGGATGATTCGTACAGCCGGGCATTTTATGCAGGAGATAAACTGTATATTGTGCTTGGTGTAAAATTTCCTTCAAAGATAATTGTTCTGGACAGGGAAGGAAAAAGAAAAGAATATGAAGCTGATGCCCTTTCGTATGCAGATACTGACAGTAAAGGAAATCTTGTGTATATTTCGTCAAGACATTATCTGGATTCTGATGAGGATTACGGGTCATTTGAAGCTGTTGACAGCAAAGTCTGCAGACTGGATAATCAGGGAAATAATACTTTTCTTTTTTCATTTCCGCTGTATCACGGCGAAGTGTATCCTCTTGATATCAAAATCTGCAGCAACGGAAATATAGCCTGTGCTTATCCCGCTTCGGAAGAGGATAATTTATATTCGTCATTCAGTATACTGATTTTTGATGAAAGCGGAAATGTTGTAAAAACAATAGGAAAACCGTCAGAAGATTACTTTTATCCTTCGCTTGTAAAAAATGAAAAATCAGAACTTTTTGTCATGAACCGTTCAAACGCCACTAAGGTATATCGTGTGAATGAAGATACAGGTGAACTTACAGAAACAGCCTTTAACAGGAATGTCAGCAAAATATTTGACGGGAACAGCGGATATGATTTTTATTATCTTGATAATTCAGGACTTTACGGTTATAAGGCAGATGAGGATGTTTCTGAAGAAATACTGTATTATTCAGACTGTTATGAAGATATAGCAAACAGACCGGTAATATTAACCTCGTCTTCGGAATTTATCGGATGTGAGGGTAAAAAATATGTAAAGATGAGTGATGAGAAACTCGAAAAGCTTAATTCAAGAAAGATACTCACACTTGCACTTGCGAACGTAGATGTTAATGTAATAAATATTAAGGATTATGTAAATAAATTTAATAAAGAAAATGAGGATTTTCGTATTCTTATTAAGCCTTATGAATTTGATACAGAAAGTTACAGTGCATGGGATAAGGTAAACGAAGACCTTAACAGAGACATTGCCGCCGGAAATATTCCTGATATAATTCTTACTAACTATATTGATGTATCATCATATGTAAAATCAGGACTTTTTACAGATCACAGAAAATTTATTGAAAACGATCCGGAAATAAGCAATGACGTTTTAAACCAGTCTGTATGCAGTGTATTTACTTATAAAGATTCACTTTACTGCATACCTGTTACCTATACTTCGTCTGTTCTGGTTTCAGCAGAAAAGAAGGATAAACTGACTTATGATGAATTTTTAAACATTACAGAAAATAATGAGAAAGTGTTCAGACCTTATTCTTATCCGTGGGATTATCTTATCAATTCATATTTCTGCGATTCAGTTGATCTTGAAAACGGAAAATGTGATTTTGACAATGAAACGTTTGTTTCTCTTCTTGAATTTGCGAAAAAAGGATATGGGAATGAGGAGGAAGAGGATTATTCCTATGAGGACGATGGTTACATTCTGGATATCGCATCTGTGAACGGGATATACGATTATGATAATATAGATGAATATTATCCGTCTACCCCTAATATATGCGGATTTCCGTCAGAAAGCGGAGAAGGAAGACAGTATATTTATCCGCTGCTTACACTGGCGGTAACCGAGGCATCAGAAAATAAATCTGAAGCGTGGGCATTTATTAAGTCACTTGCAGATAAACAGGATGCGTATACTCCATGTTTCTTCAGATTATCCTCTGAAGGAAACGAAAACTACCCGGAGAATACAGTGAAAGGATATGAAGAATATACGAAAATGCCTGCTTTTACAGGTTTGATGTATAGCAGGATACACAGCATAGTAGCAGAAGAAATGGAAGTGTTTAACGCAGACCAGAGAACAGCGGAAGAAACGGCAAAGATAATTCAGAACAAAGTATCGCTTATGCTTAGTGAGACAGAATAAATATCATACAAAAAGCTCCGCATTTTTATAATTGCGGAGCTTTTTGGCTGTATATTGAATTGAAAAATATTATTGAAATAATATTTGATATGTGTTAAAATAATTGATGAGAGTTAAGATGATGAAACAAGATACGGAACTTAACATTATTCTGGAGGCGAAAATGAACATACAAATTAATGACAGCCTGAGCATACGCGGAGAGACATATGGTGTTATCGGTATAATAACATATTGTAACCCTGCTGACAACTGCGTATGGCAGGAATACCGTCTCATAAACCATTCTGACAGACGGGAAAAGTGGCTGAGTATTGACGAGCATTACAGAGAATATTCTATTTCCGAAATGGTCAGATATACATCAGTCCCGGGATATCATCTCGTTGACAAAGGAACACAGCGTGTTGCAGGTTCAAAAGGAAACGTTGATGTTGATCCGGGAGAATGTGCATATTTTGAGGAATATGAGGATCAGACAGAAGAATATATTTTTTCTGTCGAAAGGTGGAGTGACGGAACAGAATATTCAACCGGATATTATCTGGAGCCGGAAGAAATAATCAATCTCGGAAATACTGGTCAGCATACGGCTTCACCTTCCGGAAAGAAAGGCTGTTCTGCCGGTTGTATTGCTGTTATGGCAGTTATGCTTCTGCCTTTTATACTTACTGCGGTTGGACTTGGCGTATTGAATTTTTCGTCAGGTATCGACAAGTATCTTAGCGATTCTGTAAATTACAGTTATGTAACTTCTGTTACAGGAAAGGAAAAACAAAAGGCAAATGTTTATTCAACTTCATACAGTGTTGATGAAGCGGCAAAAGATATTATTAACAAAATCGAAGGAAAGACTGAAGGTGTCCAGCAGAATACAGAGGATGGGGATTCCTCGATAGGTATAATGACCAAAAAGGAATACTGCCTTGTTTATACATCTGAAGAAGGCGGAACACTTGTTCAGGTTTCAAACAGAAAGTACGCATATTATAACGACAGCACTCCATATCATTCCAGAAGGCATACGCACAGGTATTATCGCAGATTCTATTATACTATGGCATACACAAAAGATTCTTCCAGATACAGAAGCGGTACATCGCCGTATTCTTCATACGACGACACCAGTCTGGACACAAGTATTTCTGACGCTTACAAATCATATTCCAGCAGTATTCGTCAGAACAGCATTAATACCCGAAGTTCTTCAGGCGGCGGAACTAATTTTGGTAAGTAATTTTAACGGAGGTACATAAAATGGATTTTTTATATGATATTATTATAACTGCGGTTTACTGCGTTTTAGGGATTATCTTAATGATTCTGGGGAATTTTCTTATTGACCTTGCGGTACCATGTCATTTTCCGACAGAAATAAAAAAAGGAAACAAGGCAGTTGGCTGGCTTTCAGCAGGCTCTTTTGCAGGAATAGGTATAATTCTTCGCGCCGCAATAATGTCACCTGTGGCTGAGGCTGTAGAGGAGACTTTATTAAGCGGAATATTCAGCAGTATGATATATTTTGCTGTAGGAATAGTATTTTTTATAGCAGGGTATTTTACAGTTAATTTCTTTCATAAACAGTATAACCTTAATAAAGAAATAGGAGAAGGAAATGAGGCGGCCGGTATAATGGTCTGCGGAATTTTCGTCGGACTCGCAGCTATAATCAGCGGGGTTATTTATGGCTAAAAAATACAAGCTTCTGATGCTCACTACACTTATTATATCAGGATGTTCCATGTGCTATGAACTCATAATAAGTGCGGTGAGCTCATATCTTGCCGGGGATACTACGCTTCAGTACTCCATTACAATAGGTCTGTACATGTGTGCCATGGGACTTGGCTCGTTTTTATCAAAGTATATGCGCAAAAATCTTTTTAACAAATTTGTGTGTGTTGAGATTGGAGTGGGCATACTTGGCGGTGTCTGTTCACTGGTGCTTTTTCTTGCAAATCTCTATCTGGAACAGTATCAGCTGATTATGTACATATGGATTATTCTCATCGGCACACTTGTTGGTATTGAAATTCCGCTTCTTACACGTATCATAGAAAATGACAATGAAAATCTTCGTGTAACTATTTCATCCATATTTAGTTTTGACTATATAGGCGGTCTTATCGGCTCTATAGCATTCCCTTTGCTCATGCTTCCGCATCTTGGATATTTTGCTACGGCATTTCTCACGGGAAGTATGAATATTTTTGCTGCAGGGCTTATAGTATTTAAGTACCGCAAGAGAATAAAAAACGCATATTTCTATAAGGTACTGGTTTCGGTACTGTTTGCAGTAATGCTGTGCGGTTCAGTATTTTCTGATAATATTTCCGGTTTTGTTGAAAACGGACTTTACAGGGATAACGTAATTCTTTCAACTCACACGAAGTATCAGCATATCGTAATGACAAAACATCGTGATGATCTCAGACTTTTTATTGACGGAAATGTTCAGTTCTGTTCAGCAGATGAATACCGCTATCATGAGGCGCTTGTGCATATGCCGATGTCACGTGCTGAAAATCCGGAAAAAGTCCTTGTTCTCGGAGGAGGAGACGGACTTGCCGTACGTGAGCTTCTGAAATATGACAATGCAGAGATAACTCTTGTTGACCTTGATGAAGAGATGATAAAGCTTTGTTCTGAAAATCCGAATATCACGGCCCTTAATGAAAATTCACTGAGCAGTGACCGGGTTGAAATAGTGATAAATGACGCATATCGCTATCTTGAAGAAACAGATAAACTTTTCGATGTTATACTTGTTGACCTTCCTGATCCTAACAATGATACCCTTAATAAACTATATACAAATATTTTCTACAGACTTTGCGGCAGTCATCTTACTCCGAACGGAATAATGTCAGTTCAGTCCACCAGTCCCTACTATGCACCGAACGCATTCTGGTGCATAAACAAAACTCTTGAAAGTGAAGGGTTCTGCGTCTTTCCATATCATCTTCAGGTTCCGGCGTTCGGTGACTGGGGATTTAACATGGCTTCTTTCAGTAAAATTCCGTCAGAAAGCGAGATAACAGTTCCTACTAAATATCTTACGTCGGATAATGCTAAGGCAATGTTTGTTTTCGGAAAAGATGAAATTTCAGAAAATGTTGATATAAACAGCCTCTCAAAGCCTATGCTTCTTGAGTATTATTCAGAAGCGGTGAAAAACTGGGGATAAAAAGAAAGAATCGA
>JAEDJV010000187.1 GCA_016296165.1 Oscillospiraceae bacterium
TTCTGAATGCGATTCTCCAGTACCGTAGAACATAAATTATCACCTAAATAAAACCGCGCAGAATATGACTTCTGCGTGGTTTTGTTGATGAAGAGAGGTATTAAAGATTTGTTTATAATAACTTACCGAAGTGAAGATATCATTTTTGAAACATACTGTTTGAGTCTTGCAATATCAGAAACGTCAACTTTTCCGTCTTTGTTTATGTCCGCTGCTATCTGCTGTGCGTTTATAAGTTCTTTGTCTTTGAGAAGTACTAGTGACAGTTCTGTAAGATCAGAAAGATCAACAGTTCCGTTCATATCTATGTCACCTTTTGTTATTTCACACCCATTATCACTTGAAGGTACTATAAAAGACCCGAAAGCTTCTCCATTCATAAAAAATTCGCCCATGTATGTTACAGGTATATATAGCACCCCATAATCCGGACCATTAAGTGCATAAGGACCAGTCCAGTAAGCTATATTTCCTGCCTCCATTTTCTGAAGGACTTCATCTGTGTCATAGTCCCTTATTTCAAGATTCACCAAATCTATCGTACACACAGGATTCGCATCACAATCTATTTTCTCTGTAGCCAGCGTTCCGTCATCATTGTACACAAAACGAAAAACATATGGATTATCGCCTTTTACCATACACGCTTTTTTATTTTGTGCACTAAGCTGTTTCCACATCTCTTCCGCTTCATCCCCTGATTCAGGTTCCTTATCGACCTCTAAAACACCATAACCAACCATTTTTCCGAACGAATAATAGGTCTTTGCTTTATCTATGACCTTTACAATGCTGTTCGAAGCTATCCAAAAATTCCCGTTTTCGTTCACACCATATCCTTCGGTACTTATCATTTCAGTACCGTTAATATCTATTGCACTACACGTAATTCCGCTGGCAGAGGAAACACACATGAGTACCGCGAGTACTGAACTAATTATCTTTTTCATAAAAATTACCCCTTCCTGAATTTAATCCAAGATTGTTATTATTTTAAACAAAATAAAATATATGAGTTGTTATTACTGCAAGCAAAACAACTTCCTTCAGTTTTCCCTCCTTTCTCAAAAACTAAAAGCATATCAACCGCTTTCACTAAATTAATACTTTTAACTCGAAAAAAGATACATATAAAACTTTTATTCTACCTTATGCACAGATTCAGCTATATTAATTAGTTCACTTTTACCAATGTTTCCAGATAGCATAAACGCATAATCTGTATCTATCCATGAGATTAACACATCATTTACATCGAAATTAACTTCATATCCTTGAAATCCATTAATAACAACAGGTATCATTTCATTATCTTCTGTATTTACTCTATAATCATACTTTGATTTGGTAATCTGACTAAAAGAAAAGAATAAGTCGTCTTTATGATATTCTGTAAAAGATAAAAATGATTGTTCATTAAATTCCAGCTGATCCACCACCTCAAACCCTTCCGGCACATCAATCTCATACACTTCTTCAATAGTCTCCGGAGCACCTTCACAGTCTACCAGCTGGACATCACTATGATCTTCATACTCATCTACAATGAACCCCTCTATCATCTCCACAGCTGCACTTACGGTAAGTGTTGCTGCAGAAATAAGGATGATAAGCGTGAGCATAGTTGCAGTCATACGGCGTGGGGAGGCATGTACTGTTGGGAAAAAGAAAAACTTCTGCCGTCTGATGAGTCTGAGCATTCTCTTTTCTGATCTTTCTGAAAATACATGAGTCTCAAACATACTTTTATCCGGGACAGTAAACTCCGCGCCGAAATTATTCATTGACAAACTGAGAAATTCCTCAAATCTCTGATCTGTCATAATAGTTTTCCTCCATCAACTTCTTCTTAAGCTTGTTCTTCCCTCTGACAAGCCTGATTTTAACATTTTCAAGACTTATCCCCAGCTTAAAAGCTATCTCCCTGTCCTTCATTCCATGATAGTACTTCATAATCAGTACATCGGAATATTTTTCATCAAATGACATTATGATTTCAAGCAAACGCCTCTGGTTGTCCCTGTTTTCTATGTCTGTTTCCAGATCCGAAATATCGGGAATATCCTCTTCAGCGTCCCCTATATCATTTTCTCTTTTATTTTTATTATAAATCTTAAGTGCAGCGTTCTTGGCTGAGATGGCAAGATAGGAACATCTTCTGTCTGAATCCATAGAAGAAATATTCTCTATATTGCCAGCCAGATTCAGGAATGCGTTATGTACCGCATCCTCGGACAGCGTCCTGTTACCAAGAATGCGATAAGCAGTATTGTACATCATCGATCTGTATGTAAAATACATATCTTCAAATAAACGTCTTTCTTCTGCAGAACCCAGCACTGAAAGATACAGGCCTATCATATTTTTCAGCACCTCGCGTTATACAAAAACTCTGAAACCGGTTATTATCAGGGCTTTCTATAATAATAATCCGTTTAAATACAAAAAGGATACACATTTTTTAAAATTTTTTTTGATTTTTTTTAAATAACTTCTCAGGATAATTCTTACCGGATTGTTCTTATATCTGTCAGGGTAAATATATTTTAACATGCATTCCGGAGTTTCTTCTTCAGTCATTAAAATTTCCTCATACTTGTCTGGATCTCTAAGCACTTCTTTTACAGGCAGCTCGCCTTCCATATAAACTGAATAATTTTCATCCTTAGTTCCATACATGTTATGGAAGTCATAAACAGGCTGAAAATCTGATTCCTTTGAGTCTGAAGAAGTATCGTTACTGTATTCTTCAATACTCCGAACACCATCAGTCTCTGCTGCATATGATGCCGGAACAGCTGAACAGGTCAGGCACATCATAAACGATAAAGATACTGGTAAAAAGAATTTATTTTTTTAATAAAAATTACCCCTTCCTGAATTCAATCCAGGATTGTTATTATTTTAAACAAAATGAAGTATGTGAGTTGTTACACCTGCAAGTGAAACAACTTTCTTCAGCTTTCCTCCTTTATCAAAAACTGAAAGCATATCAACCGGTTTTACTGATAATACTTTTATATTTAAAAAAATGATACACGAAAAACTTTTATTCTATCTTATGCACAGATTCAGCTATATTAATCAGTTCAATTTTACCAATGTTTCCAGAAAATATAAACGCATAATCTGTATCTATCCATGAAATTAACATATCATCTCCATCGAAATTAACTTAATATCCTTGAAATTCATTTGAAGAGATGTCCCTCCCTCATTCTCCACTTCGCATTTATAGCATTGAAATAACATTAAAAACGTGGTATAATATATTCGGATAATGAATTCTCAACTGTCGAAATATGGAATATTTACGTATTTCAGATAGTAAATTCTGTTAAATCGCCCAATTGACATTTATCTCCTTTTACCATAAAATATAACTATACCATATTTTACATAAAAGGAGATTATTATGAAAAACAACATGAAACATGATGACCTTAATCTTGTCGTAAAGGAACTTACCGAATACTGTCTTTCAAACAACATCCTTGCAGACTTTATTAAAGAGCATGAAAATGAGGTGTATACTATGATGGACACTCTTTTTAATCAGGAACGCATTACTGAAATTCATGAAAAGAACCTTGTCTGGGAAGGTTACCATAACGGGTTTGCTGAAGGTGAGACTAAAGGAAGATCTGAGGGAAGAACTGAAGGAAGAGCTGAAGGAGAAAATAAGCTTAGTACTTTATTTAAGGCACTTGAAAATGTCGGAAGAAAGGATGATGCATTCAAAGCTGCATCAGATACCGAATACCGCCAGAAACTGTACGCAGAATTTGGAATCGAATAATGTACGGTTTAAATTTATTTAAAATAACACACATCCCACCGTTTCAGCATTATTGCCGTTAGGTGGGATGATTTTTTTTAAATATACCTTAAATTCAATCTTCCTGAACAGTTACGATTAATTTTACATTTATCCTTCTTCCACAATCCACTCATCTACCGTCCTGCTCTTACTAGAAATATTCACACCTATCTTATGAACAGTACGTTTATCATCAAGATACGGCACAG
>JAEDJV010000188.1 GCA_016296165.1 Oscillospiraceae bacterium
TGCATTCAGTAGAGCAAAGCGGTATTCTGTTTTCACAGCTCTTCTGAGCTTCAACTGACTTGCTTATTGATGTTTTGAAAAGCAGCTCACTGTATTCTTCCTCAAGACTTGTCATAGCTTTTCTGCATACTGTTGTTTTTTCTGTCATAGTCGGAAGTATTCCGAGAATATCAACGTCAGGATTGATGGAACTTTTTATCTGTCTGTAGATATTCAGAAGTGCTGAAAGCCCGTCCATTGAAAACTTCTGAGTCTGAACCGGTATCAGTATTCTGTCGGATGCTGATATGGCATTGACAAGAAGGGTTCCGAGTGAAGGAAGACAGTCAATAATAACAAAGTCATATTCATCAGTTACTTCCCTGCTGAGTATTCTTCTGAGAACTGTCTCCCTTGAAAGTGCAGATGCCATCATTGTCTCTGAACCTGCAAGGTTTATATCAGCCGGTATGTAATCAACATCATTTTCCTCGCAGTATCTTACTGCTGACTTTACGGTTTCCGGATTTACAGCTCCGTTCATGCATACATCCATGATAAGGTGTGTCATTGTCGGCTTTCCGTCCGGAACATATCCGAGATATTCAGAAAGATTAGCCTGCGGATCAATATCAGCAAGTAATACCTTCCTGTTATGATTAAGTGCCAGGCAGGATGCAAGATTGTAGCTTGAAACGGTCTTGCTTACACCGCCTTTCTGGTTACTTACAGAAATTATTATACTCATTGTAATTATTCTCCTCTCAAAATATAAAACTTATCTATTCCCGGAACAACACCCAGAACACGTCCGTCTTCAAAAACACAGTGAATTGTTCCGATATCATCAACACGCTTAACTGTTCCTTTTGTGCCTGCATTAACCGGTCTTTCATCTTCCATGTGCTCTATGCATATAACCGTGCCGGCAGGATATTTTTTTCTTATTTCATCTGCTTTTTCCTTATAGTTCATTTACATCAGTTCCTGTTAAAACGGCGGATTTTCTTCTGTATATTCAGTAACCGCCGGAAGTTCCTGTTCCTCTGATTTCTTAGTTCCGGTGAAATGAATTTCTCTTACCAGTATTTCTGTGAAAACTCTTTTCTCACCGTTTTTTTTATAAACGTTATTTCTGAGATGACCGCCGATTACTATCATGTCACCCTTGCTGAAATACTTTGCAATTATATTTGCTGTGCTGTTCCATGAGATGCAGCTGAAGAAATCAGTTTCCGCTGTTTCAGCATCTTTCTTCTTTGGTCTTGCTGTTGCTATGCTGAAACGGCAGTATTCTGAAGCTTCAAGTTTCACAAGTTCCGGATCAGCTGTAAGTCTTCCCATGATTGTTATGTTGTTTATCATCTTACCAGTCCTTTCTGTTTTCTGTGCTTTTTATAATATATATGATATTCTATTTTGTCAAGTATATCTTTTTATTATTTTTTTCAAAAATATAAGTTTGTGAAATGCCGCCATTTCTCTGTTTGTTTTCCCGTGCATTTTTCATAACAGGTTAGAATTGACACAACCGCCCGTAAATGATATACTAATTGATAAATGAATACCGAAAAATCATTACAGGAAGTGATATCAGTGAAAATATTTACACATACATGCCAGATGTGCGGTACCGAATTCCAGTCTGCCGGCAATACTGCCAAGTACTGCGTTTACTGCAGAGACAAAGTTCAGCTGCAGCGTAACAGAGACTACAAAAAGAAAAAGGAAATCGGTGAAACAAAAGTACTCGGAAGCACTCAGGTCTGCCCTCATTGCGGTAAAGAGTATATTCTGAAAAGTCCGGCCCAGAAATGCTGTGCTGAATGTCAGAAGAAAATTTCATCACAAATCAAAACTGTCAGAAGCAGTAAATCTCTCAAATCTGTCAGAGAAACAAATGATCAGATTAATTTCTATGTTCCGGCAGGTGAACGTGACAGAATAAAAGCTTATGCGAAAACTCATAATATGAGTGTTTCAAAACTCATGCTCGCTGCACTTAAAGAATACGAAAAAAATCATCCGGATCCGGTTAAGCCGGCTTCTGAAGGAGAGCAGGAATAATTTATTCCAGTTCTCCTTTTTTCTTTCTGTGTTCCTGAACATTACGTTCATTTTTCAGGTAATCATCAAGTGTCTGCCTTGCATAATTCAGCTCTGTTATTTTTGACTTCAGAACAGAATACTCTTCATTCTTTGCGGAACGTTCTTCTTTAAGAGCGTTCCTTTTTCTTTCCATGCTTTCCGGTGTTGGAAATTTTCCGTCCGGAAACCATTCAAAAAGCTGTCTGACAGCCTTCTGATGAGCATGAATCTCAGAGGCATATTCTTTATCAAATTTATCTTTGGCACGTCCTGTAAGTGATTTTCGCTGGCTTACAAGCAATTCAAATTTCTTCGCCTGTTTTGCGACTTTAATTTTCAGAGAAAGTTCCTCAATTTCTGTATTCATACTGTTCAGATTTTCCGAAAGAGAACCAAGTCTTGCATACTCCGACATGAGCATATTTTCAAGTCCGTTATTATCTTCTACGGCATATTTACTGAGGATATTTATAACCCTTGATACTTCCTTCATATTCTGAAGATTCGCCCACTTTTTCAGACCATATGAATTCTGAAATTTATCATTATCCGTATGGATTATGCGTGTCTTAGGAGTAAAGTTCATAACTCCCCTGTACTGGTCAATTCTTCTGCGTATCTGCTTTGTCTCATAGTACCAGCCAAGCGTCCTTGCTCTTGTATACTTCTGCTGTCCTTCAAGTCGAAATTTCAGGTCAATAACATGCTCCGGATTATAAACAACCTCTCATTTCATAAGAAAATCATCAAAGTTTTCACTTTCCTTTACAACCTGATCTATTGCAAATTTAAGCTTCGCCTTCCATGAAAGTCCATGTCGGTTCATGTCCCATTCATAATGTGATTTTCCCTTCGACATCTCAGGATTCTGTATAACTGAAAGATTATTTTCAGAACAGAGATTATCCGCAGCTTCCCTTAGTTTTTTCCACTTGCGTTCACTAACTTTCCCCTGGTTCTGATGAGTCTCAAAAGTCTTTCCGTCAATCATATTTATGTTATTGAAAATACAGTGCAGATGAATATGATCCCTGTCTGTATGAACAGCAAGAAAATACTGATATTCCCCTTTCAGAAACTCATCACACAGTTCTGTTCCTAACTGCATTGCTCTGTCCGCAGTAACTTCTCCGGGGGGCAAAACTTACTATCAGATGCTGTGAAAGAATACTGCTCAGACCGGTTCCGATATTATCTCTCACATTCTGAAAATCTTTACTTGCTGTATAAGGATTTTTATCACAGCAGTAAGTATGAATATACTTCCCGTCCTCCGTTTTATTTTTGTCTGTAATATACGCTAAGGCTTTAGCTTCTGTAGAAGAAACAGAAAAGATTTTACTTGCTGCCGTAGTTCATCAACCCCTTCCTGTATGCTTCTGATATCTTCCTCATAAATATTTCCGGATGAGTTTACACGCCTTGCAATCTGATTGATATTTGCTGATACTCTGTTCACGCATAACAGAAGATTTTTTTCCTTTTCTTCATCAAATTGAAGTACCATTCCTTCAAGAATCATTTTCTTTATAAATCTGTTTTTTGATCTGCATCCGCTTAATGAAAATTTTCTTTCAAGAAGTTCTTTTTCCTCTTCCGTGAAATGCACAGGAAACGTGTAATATTCTTTTTTTCTGCTCCATAAATTCTCCTCTCTTATTCGGGTCTTAGGGTGTCCCTAACAAGCTAATGTATGAGTGTTCACTTTTGCAGTTTACGAAAAAAGTGATATCACTTATACCATGCTTGCTGGGAGTGAAAACACCCTCCATAATATAATGCTAAAATCATTCCGTTTTATCAATCTTATGCAGTTTAACGCATATTAATCGAAACAGTTTTCTGATATAATTTATATAGGGATTGGGCTTTATCAGAGCTATCTGGGGAGGATAAACAAATGACAGACAATAAAGAAAAAAA
>JAEDJV010000048.1 GCA_016296165.1 Oscillospiraceae bacterium
GAGCTGGATCGGTTACCGGAGGTTCAGTCACTGAAGGAGCTGTTGTTACATCTTCATCTTCTTTATCTTCAGTAGTAACAGGAGTTTTTGTAGTTGTGACCCAGCTTGAATTTTTGGGTTTGCTTGTTGTAAAAGCAGCCTTTTTTGGAGTCGTGGTGTAATTCCATGAATTGTTCCAGCCCCATGATTTTTCAGTTGTAGTTACTGCTGTTGTTGTAGTTATTAATGTGAGTGCTGAACCGGAAATATCAGTTTCAGTAATCTGCGCAGCAGTTTCACGAGGCGTTTTGGATTCACCTACAGAGATCTCAACATTGTACGCGTAGTAAACGTCATCGTTATGCTGCGAAACTGCAGCGACAATCATTACGTTTGTATTTCCTGACTGTGAAAGTGTACGCATTGTTCTTCCGTCATCAAAGAAAATACTCAGGTCGTCTATGTTGAAATCATCAATCTTAATCAGAGCTGCCTCAGGTACTCCGTTTGATTTTGCCAGAGCAGATCTCAATGTTTCCTTTGCTGAAAAAGGCTCATCTGCAAATATCGGAGTTTCCGATGAAAATGCACCCATATAAACTGCTTCGTCAATAACATCGGAAATCTTGATTGTTGCCTTGACGCCATTGGGTTCAGCAGGGGAATTTTCTTTATCTTTTTTCCCGAAAATAAAAATACTTATGGTTGCTGCAAATGCGATAATAATAATGAGGATAAGAATAAATATCGCAATATTTCTCTTAATCATTTTCTCCTGTCCCTCGTTTCATTTTGTTGTATATTTTTACTGCAGAAAATTATTACTCTACAGAAAAAATTATATCATTTATATAATTCTTTGTCAATACTCATTAAAGCTTGGAACACAGTTTTTCATAAGGTTTAGTAATGAAAAAATAAAAAAATATGTTGTAAATAAAATATCGATGTGATATAATGTTTATATGTTTAGCAGGATAAACTGATATCACGCTGAACAAGGAAATATATATACATGGAGGTAACAAACATGGCACTGGAAGTGAAAAATCTTTCAAAAAAATACGGTGAAAAAACTGTAGTTGACAATCTTTCATTTACTATGAGTGAACCGGGAGTTTATGCGCTTCTCGGTACAAACGGCGCAGGAAAAACAACATCAATAAGAATGATGCTGGGAATGCTTGCGCATGATACGGGAGAAGTTCTCTGGAACGGAAAACCGCTTGATGCTGTATCATGCAACGTCGGATATCTTGCGGAGGAAAGAGGACTGTATCCTAAGTATTCGCTGATGGATCAGCTTTTATATTTTGCTTCCCTCAGAAACGTTTCAAAGAATGATGCGCAGCAGAGAATAAAATACTGGTCTGACCGTTTTGAAGTTGGTGAATATATTTATCCGGGCAAGACAAGTAAGGGCAAGACTCTTCCGCCTAAAAAACCGGAGCAGCTTTCAAAAGGCAATCAGCAGAAGATCCAGCTTATTTCCGCACTGCTTTCTGATCCGGAGCTTCTGATTCTTGATGAACCTCTCAGCGGACTTGATCCGGTTAATACAGATCTTTTCAAATCAGTTATACACGAGCAGATAGACAAAGACAAATACCTTATCATGTCCAGTCACCAGATGCCGACTATTGAGGAATTCTGTTCAGACATAACAATTTTAAGCAAAAGCAAAACTGTATTACAGGGTAATCTTAATGAGATTAAAAAAAGTTACGGAAGGGTAAATCTTTTTGTAAAGTGTGAAGGCGAAATTCTTAATTTTGCAGAAAACTGCGGCCTGAAACTTGTGAGCCATAAGGAAACAGAATATCAGTTTAAAGTAACAGGTGATGATCAGGCAAATGATTTTCTTGCAGAGATGATAAAAAACAATATCCTGATAGTAAAGTTCGAACTCAGAGAACCGTCACTTCATGAGATTTTTGTTGAGAAGGTTGGTGGCGATAATGAATAAAAGCGAACTTACAGGATGGAAAAAAATCTTTTCGTTTACTTTTATTCAGTATTACAGGAGCAAAGCTTCGGTCATCTCACTCATTGTAATATGTCTTCTTATTATGCTTTCCGGACCTGTAATGTCTTTAATAGGGAGTTCCGGAGCCTCAAAAGTGCTTGAAAGCATAGGCGAATGCAAGATAGAAGAAGTATATATATTAAATGATACAGATATTGAATTTGATGCGTCGGGCTTTGCAGAGAAAAATGCTGAATACTCAAAGATAAATTACATAGACACAGAAGAATCCCTCGATTCACTTCAGGAAAAGTTCAAAACAGATTCAGGGAGAGATCTTATTCTTCATATAAGTTTAAATGACGAAAAATACAATCTGACATTTTACAGATCGGAAAACAGTGAGATTTCAACTGTAAATACCGGAGTATTTTCAGATGCTGTGGAAATTTACTTTAAAACATGCCGAATGAAGCATGCGGGTATTTCACAGGAAACTGAGGAAATGCTTTCCTGCGACGCTGAAAGTTCAGTAGTTGATATTTCATCAATTTCAGAAAAGAAGGATGACGATTTTAATCCTTTTGAAATGACTTCAGTTATGATTTATGCATTTGTAATCATGATGATAGTACTTGTATCAAGTCAGCAGATAGCAGCCAGTATAGTAGTTGAAAAATCTTCAAAAGTTATTGAAACACTTCTTCTTTCGGCAAGACCTCTTGCGATAATAGTAGGAAAGACGCTTGCTACAATGGTTGTAATAATCTGCAATTTTGTAATGATTATTATATCTGGCGGTATATCCGGAATTTTAACTTCAGTTCTGATGTCAGAAAAAATTTCAGAATCGTTTAGCAAAGCTGTTGAAAACATGAATAATATCGAAAGCAATGTAGAAGGAATAAACACTCCTGATCTGTCAGGAATGGAGAATATTGCAATTACTCCCGGCAGAATTCTCTTCGGAATAGTTGCGGTACTTATTACAACAGTACTTGCGTATCTCTTTTATTCAGTTATTTCCAGCGTAACAGGTGCGTCATGCAGCAGTATGGAAGATCTCTCAAGTGCAAGTTCATTTATTTCACTTGCAACAGTTCTTGGCGTATATATGGTAATGGGCAGCGTTATGCTCAATAACGACTTGTTTACAAACATTACTTATTTCTTTCCTTTCTCAGGAATATACATAGTACCGATTCATTATATTTTTGGTAAGGCTTCGCTTTCAGATCTCCTGATATTGTGGAGTGAGGTAATTATTCTGACTACTGTTCTCTTCAGATTTGCCGCTGTGATATATCAGGCTCTTATTTATCATAAAGGCGAGAGACTTAAAATTAAGAATATTATCGCTCTTGTAAAAGCTCAGAAAGGAAGTGGAAAAGCGTCATGAAAACAGTTTTCAGATTTACTTTTATGCAGCAGATCAAGTCAAAGTCTTACATAATAACTACTGTTGTTATTGCTGCACTTCTGTTTGCACTTTCTCTCCTCGGTTTAATAATTGCCGGTAAAAATATGGACAGTGACAAAGATTCCGATCTGACCTTTGTTTATGTATGTGACAGCAGTTCTCTTGCGGGAATGGACTACAATCTCCTGCATCTGTCGGAAAATAAGCATTATAAAGATGTCGTTTTCAAAAATTTTGACGGAACGATAGAAGAAGCAGCTCATAAGGCTGGTGAAGAAAGCGACCATGCAGTTGCCTGTGAAATCAAAAATAAAGAAAACAAATTTGAAATATTGATTGTTAAGCCGGAAAATTTCGCAGCTGACAACAAATCAGCGGAACGAATAGGAAACTACATGTGTAACAATCTCCGTTATGTAATGTATGAAAAGAGTGGGATCTCTGATGAACAGAAGACTGAACTTATGAGAAAGACCAGTGTTGAGATGTCAGTAATAGGCGAAGACGGTGCTTCTGAAGATCAGGAAATGCTTAAAAATTTCCTTCCTGCCGTTTTCGGTATTGTACTTTACATGATGCTTTGCATCTATGGTCAGAACGTTGCAAGATCAGTTGTCCTTGAAAAAGATTCAAAGATGATGGAAACGCTTCTTGTTATGACAAAACCGTACAGCCTTATTTTCGGAAAGATTCTTGGAATATATTTCGCGGCTATGCTGCAGCTTGTGGTGTGGATTGCATCGCTTAGTGCCGGTCTTGGAATGGGGATTTCTTCAGTTGATTCAATTGCAGACATGATTAATGAACTTCTGGCATCTTTCATTCAGAAAGGTGGTTTTTCACCGGCAGCTTCAGCAATTGCTCTGCTGACACTTCTGGTCGGTTTTTTGCTTTTTGTTGCACTTTCTGCATTGGTCGGAACATTTGCGTCAAAGTCGGAAGAAGTTCAGGCTTACTATGGAATATTCACGATTGTAATAGTGGTAAGCTGGATGTTCCCTTATATCAACTCTCTTAACGGAAACGAACACATTATGAATATCCTGAGATATATTCCGTTTACTGCTCCTTTTACAACACCGGGTGATATTCTTCTCGGAAACATGAATATAATCCAGAGTATTATCAGTACAGTCATTGTTCTTGCAGCCAGCGTTGTAATTGTATTTCTTGCAGCGAAGGTTTACAAAGCTATGGTACTCTACAGAGGCGCACCGCCGAAACCAAAGGATATAATTAAGATTATAAAAAAAGAAAGCTGATAAAGAATTAACGTAATACAAATATACACCTTCGAATCGCACTCGTTTCGGAGGTGTTTTTATTAATAAATTCTATGCTGTAATTATTGTAAAACTACTGTGTACTGTGGTATAATGATTATTACGGAAAAATTTTTCGCTGCTTAATTGCAGGGCGAAAGTAATAAAACAGGGGTGAAAAAATGATTAATTTTATACTTGGTGAAGCAGGGACCGGAAAATCAGCCTGTTTGATACAGAAGATAAAAGAATATGCCGGGAGTGATAAAAAGATATTTGTTATTATTCCTGAGCAGTTTTCTTTTGAGTATGAGAGAAAGATGTACAATGAACTGGGCAGTGTTGTTTCCAATAAAATAAATGTTCTGAGTTTTACAAGACTTGCGAGGACGATATTTGATACGTTTGGAAATATGTCAGGTGAGTATGCTGATGACAATACAAAAACTGTAATTATGTATCTTGCGCTTAGTGAGATTCAGAAAAGCAAATCACTTACCTGTTACACAAAGCAGGCCGGAAGCAGAGCATTTATAAATGACCTGCTTGAAGTTGTTACTGATTTAAGGCATGCATCGGTAACTCCGGAGAAACTTGCATCAGGTATTTTATCTGCAGATGACAGGATCAGGGAAAAGGCGCTTGATTTATCACTTATTTATTCTGCTTATGACCGCATACTCAGAGAAAAAGGATACAGGGATGGTCTGACGGATATAACGGAGGCTGCAGCACTTGCGAATATAAATGAATATTTTGAAGATTCAGTATTATTCATTGATGAGTTTGATAACTTCAGTGTCGATGAACTTGAGATGATTGAAGTTGCTGTCAGTGAATGCTCGGATATGTATATTTCTCTGTGTACACCGGAAACTGAAAAAAAGGATTTTTCACTTTTTACTACTGTAAACGGCACATATAGTCAGTTAAAACATATTGCTGCAAAATATGAAAAGCAGCATCAGAACATTTTACTTGACAAGAGACTCAGGTTTAAAAACAGCGCAGTAGAGCAGATCAGCCGTTCAGTTTTCAGAAAAAAGGAAAAAACCGTTCCGGCAGATGATTTAATCAGGATAACTGAGGCGAAGGATCTTTATCAGGAAGCTGATTTTGTGTGTTCACAGATTAAGTATCTGGTGTTTGAAAAAGGATACAGATATGGTGAGATCTCAGTTGCAGCGAGGCAGCTTTCAGACTATGACATGATACTTAAGGCAGCAATGGACAGATATGATATTCCGTATTTCTTTGGTACGCAAAGACCGGTTATGCATACCTCCGTTGTGATTATGATAACCTCTCTGATTGAGCTTGCCGGCTCTAAAAAAATCAGTACTGATACTCTCATAAAATACGCAAAAACAATGCTGACATCACTTGGTACAGAAGAGATCTCCGAGATTGAAAACTTCTGCTATAAGTGGAATATTGACGGAGATATGTGGAACGAGTGTTTCTCCGAAACAAGTCTTGTTTCATCAGAAGATGAAAAATATCTGAAATATATGGACAGTATAAGAGAGCGTCTTGTTGTTCCGATTATCAGACTCAGGGAAAAATGCAGGGGTCAGAATGTGTCAGTTATATGCAGAAACATTTACGGGTTTATCGAAACTCAGAAAATAATATCCGGTATAGAGCATCTTATCAATGACTACAATAAAAAACAGCTTACGGACATGGCTTCTGAAATATACAGAATCTATAACAGCATCATGGATATTTTTACAGTAATGACCAACCTTATGGGAGAAGAAACACTCCCTGTGAATGTGTTTGGCGAACTGTTTACACTTGTTTTAAGACGTAACAAATTCCTCAATCCGCCGCAGAAACTTGATATTGTTTCTGTCGTTTCAGCAGAGAAGGCAAGACTTGAGAATCAGAAGGTGCTGTTTGTCATGGGAGCAAACGAAGGAATTCTCCCGTATTCAGTAAAGCAGAACGGAATACTAAGCGATACTGACAGAGAATCTTTTGCACGTATAGGGATAGAACTTGGCAAGGATACGAAGACGCTTCTGACCGATGAGAGATTTTCTGTGTACAGGCTCCTGTCGGCAGTATCTGAACGAATATACATCACATATCCTTTGTCCGATGCACAGGGCGGGGCGCGTTATCCTTCGTATATTCTGGCTCAGATAAGTACTTTGTTTAGCGACAATATCAAAACATACGCCTCTGATTATGATATTCTGTTTTATTCTCCGACGAAAAAATCAGCTTACTACAACTATGTACAGAATATTGCTAAGGGTTCGGAAAAGACAGCTTCACTCAGAGCTGCACTCATGTCTGATGATGAATACAGAGGGAAGATAGAATACCTTGATTCTCTTAAGCCCGGTGCTGATCATCATATAGAAGACAGCCGGCTTATAAATCGTCTTATGAGTGACAGGCTGCTTTTATCAGCAACGTCATATGAGGAGTACAATCTCTGTCATTTTAAATATTACTGTCATTATGCATTAAGAATAGCAGCAAGAGGTCAGAAGGAGATAAACCTTCTTGAACTTGGAAATCTTGTTCACATGTGTCTTGAAAAGATTTTCTCAGGATGTGCTTCAAAAGACGAATTTTTAAAGCTTACAGATGAACAGATTACTGCATATATAGACGAATTTTCTGCCGAATACAAGGAGAAAAATCTTGGCGGTGATTTCGGTAAAAATATACGTCTGAACAAAAAATTCGAGAAACTGACAGAAGATACTCTGACACTCGTTAATCACCTCAAAGAAGAACTGCGAAACTCAAAATTTGTTCCGGAAAAATACGAATTTGAGATTTCAGAGAAAAACGGTGTGAGGCCGGTTACTTTAAAAACAGGTGAGGGAATTGAGATAGTTCTGAGTGGGAAGATTGACCGTGTGGATACTTTTGAGGATAACGGTGAGAAGTTCATACGTATAGTTGATTACAAAACCGGTACAAAAGTATTCAGTTTAAACAACGTTATTTTTGGAATAGACATGCAGATGCTGCTTTATCTGTTTTCGATAACAGGTGAAGAGGGTCCTTTCGGGGCTTCCGTTCCGGCAGGTGTTCTCTACATGCCTTCAGGAAAAATACCGCTTGACAGGGCAAGAAGTGATACTGATGGTTTAAGTAAACACCTGAACAAATATTATCACATGTCCGGGGTACTGCTTAAGGAACTGAAGGTTTTAAGGGCTATGGAGGAAGATATAGAAGGGATTTTTATCCCGGCCAGACTCACATCAGACGCGAGAAAAAAAGGAACATTTGATCTGGATAGCAGAATATCGTCCTGTCTTACACGTCCTCAGTTTGAACGGCTGAGAAAACATACTTTAAAACTTATAACTGATATGGCTAAGGATCTCTACAGCGGAAACATATCAGCTTCACCGCTTAACTTTGATAAAAACAGGAATGTATGCTCTTACTGTGATTATCGTGACATATGCGGCAACTTCCCGCGTATCAGGGAGAGAATACTGCCTGACAATATCGATGAGATAACAAAAGAAATACTTGGAGAGGAGGAATAAAAGGATGGGATGGACTAATGAACAGGAAGCCGCTATATCAGCACGCGGAGCATCGCTTCTGGTTTCGGCAGCAGCGGGAAGCGGAAAAACTTCAGTACTTGTTGAACGTCTGATAAGGCAGCTTTCGGATACGGAAAACAGAATTCCGGCTGACAGAATGATAGTTGTAACATTTACAAAAGATGCTGCAACCGAGATGAAGCAGAGACTTACTTCGGCACTTGCGCAGCTTATCGAAAAAGAACCGGACAATCAGTGGCTCAACCAGCAGCAGCTTCTTTTACAGAGTGCGAAGATAGCAACCATACATTCATTCTGTTTTGAACTTATCAGGGATAACATTCAGGAACTTGAACTTACCGGAAGTTTCAGGATTATGGATGAAACAGAAGCAAAACTTATGCTGTCATCTGCTGTTTCAGAACTTGTGACGGACTATTATGAAAAGTATCCTGAACTTACAGAAAAACTCTACGATAAGTTTTGTTTCAGGGATGATAAGGCTATCGAAGAACTTATAACTGATATCTACAATTTTATATCTTCCGTTCCTTACGGCAGTCTCTGGCTTAAAAATGTTTGTGAGGGTTATTCTCCTGAAGGAGATACCTATGAAAAATTCAGCAGAATCTATAGTCAGTATATATCCGAAAAAGCGGAAAAAGCAGAGGAACTCTCTGCCGAATGCACTTCGCTTGCAAGTCAGGCAGACTTAAATGAAAAGTGCATGAATATTGTTGATTCAGAGTATGCGGCAATTTCAAAAATCAGAGAGCTTTTTGATTCTCCAAAAACACTTAAGGAAAAAAGAGAAGAATATCGCGAACCGGAATTTGCGACACTTCGGATGGGAAAAGAAACTGATCCGGAACTGAAGCTTGGAATACAGACTGTCCGCGATGAGTACAAGAAGATAGTAAGAGAACAGATTGGGGCATGCGAAGAAATTTTAGAATTTGCAGATGAAGACATAAAAACTCATTTTGAAGTACTTACTATTCTTGAAAAGATGATTTCTGAACTTGAACAGAATCTCTGGCGTAAAAAAACAGAAAAATGCTGTATCGGATTTTCTGATGCCGAGACTCTTGCAGTAAAACTGTTGTCATCAGTTGATGAAAAAGGAAATATTACTAAATCCCGTCTTGCAGACGAACTTTCTGTATATTATAAAATAATAATGATAGATGAATTTCAGGATACCAACAACAATCAGGATCTTATTTTCAAGCTGCTGTCACATAACGGAACTGCAGACAGAACCGGTGATAATATGTTCATGGTCGGAGACGTAAAGCAGTCTATCTATCGTTTCCGTCTGGCAAATCCAAAGAATTTTATCAACACCATGGATAATTCTGTTGAATATAATCCTGATAATAAAGGCGTAAATTCATTTATTAAACTTAATAGAAACTTCAGAAGTTCTTCTGACGTAATTTCATTTGTGAACTTTATTTTTGAAGGCATAATGAGTCGTGAAGTTGGTGAAATAGTTTACGATGACGGCGAAAAACTTATACAGGGTACCACATATACTGAACGGGACCGCAGTACAGAGGTTGCACTTATTTTTTCAGAAGATGAAAAAACAAATGATATGGCCGTATATACTGCTGACAAGATTGCTTCCATGCTTGAAAACAAAGCACAGGTTGACAATAAAGACGGAAAGAGTACAAGGGACTGCCGCAGACGTGATTTTTGTATACTCCTTAGAAGAAAAGATGATGCGGCTGCATACATGTCAGAGCTTTCAAAACGTGGTATAGCCGCTTATAGTGAAGAAACTTCAGGGTATCTCTCATCAAGGGAAATATCCATACTGCTTAATCTCCTGAGAATTACAGACAATCCTCTTATCGACACCTCATTTGCTGCGGTTCTTTTATCTCCTATGTTTATGCTAACAGATGATGAGATGGCAATTCTGCGTCTTGAAGACAGAAAGGCTCATATTTACAATATTGTATGCAGTATTGCTGAGGGAAATCATAGTGATTCTGTTTCAGATGCGATGAAACTCAAGATGCTGAATGTTTATGATACTATAAAAGAACTCAGAATGCTTGCCGCAACTATGAGTCTTGCAGAGCTTATCCGTAGAATTTATGACCGTACTGATTTTATCTCTGTTGTAAGATTGTATGAAGACGGTGATAAAAAACGTGCCAATCTTCGTGCATTGCTTGAATATGCCAAGATTTATGAAGATTCTTCAGATGACGGTTTAAGCGGATTTTTAAGATATATTGATCGCATTGTACGTATGAACGGCGACTTTAAGCAGGGGCAGACTGTTTCTACAACTGAAGATGTCGTTATGATAAAAACAATTCACAAATCAAAGGGACTTGAATTTCCGTTTGTATTTTTGTGTGAAACTCATGTTCAGTTTAACAGACTGGATTCCCTGGGAAATATTCAGCTTAATTTTGAAAACGGCATAGGATTCAGACTTCAGAACAGAAGGGAATTCAAGCGGTACACGACGCTTCCGTTTGAGGTATTAAAACGCATTAACGTAAGTGACGCATTAAGCGAGGAGATGCGCCTTCTCTATGTGGCACTGACAAGAGCAAGGGAAAAATTGTTTGTGCCTCTTCAGATAGCCGGTAAACAGAAGAATAAACTAAACAGCTACGCAAAGAACATTTGTCAGTATCAGGGCATAACTCCAAAGCTTGCGGCCAGCGCAACGTCAATGGAAGACTGGCTGCTTATGACGCTTATCACTCATAAAAACGGAAATATTCTCCGAAACTTAAGCGGATATGATATGTTCTGGACTTCAGCAAGTGATTTTAAATTAAACTTTACTGAGATTTATCCTGAAGAAAAGGATGAAAAATCTGAAGAAAAGGAAACTGAAAAGGAACAGATACTCCCGGATGAGAAACTTGTCAGGGATATTATCAGAGATTTTGAAAACAGTTATGATTTATCGCGTCCTGATCTTCAGGCAAAGTTTTCAGTTTCTGAGATATCAAAGGATCACAGCAGTTTTGGAGTTAAGCTAAGCAGACCGGAGTTTATGACTGAGCATACAAAGATGACAGGTACTGAGCGCGGAACTGTAATTCACAGTATTCTTCAGCATGCTGACTTCATGGCTCTGGCGGAAAATCCTGAAACTGAGATAATGAGAATAGCCAAAAAAGGATTTATCACGCAGCATCAGGCAGAGCAGACAGATCCAAAGTACATAAGAAATTTTGCAGATTCTGATATTTTCAGGAGAGCTGTTAATTCTGTACGTATAGAGAAGGAGAGAAAGTTTCTTGTGAAGATAAGTGATCTTGAACTGTCAGATGAGAGATTTTCCGGATTTTCAGGAAAGGACAGCATGTTACAGGGAATTATAGATCTGTATTTCGAAGAGGAAGACGGTCTGGTGCTTGTTGATTACAAGACCGATAGTGTTTCGGATATTTCGAAACTTATAGAAAATTATTCTCTTCAGCTTGCGTTGTACAAGGCAGCTCTTGAAAAAATTGAAAACAAAAAAGTGAAACGTACTGTAATATATTCGCTGGCTCTGGGAGAAGCAGCGGATGTGGATATATAAAGGAGCAGGACATATGAGTAAGATATTCTGTCTGACAGGTAAAAGCGGCAGCGGAAAGGACACGGTATTTAACGAGCTGATAAAAAGAGATATTCCTTTGCTCAAAAGGGTTGTTACTCATACAACCAGACCTATGAGAGCAGGGGAAACTGAGGGAGTTGAATATCATTTTACAGATGAAAAAACTCTTGCAGAACTTGAAGGCAGCGGAAATATAATTGAGAAAAGGGAATATAACACGCAGAAGGGGTTATGGATTTATTTTACCTGCGCAAGTGAGATAGACATGAGTTCAGGCTGTGATTATATAATGATAGGAACGCCTGATGTTGCGGAAAAGCTTTTTGAGTGTTTTGGTGAGGATGTGGTTGTTGTGATCTATCTCGAGCTTGACGACAGGGAAAGGCTTTTAAGATGTATAAACCGTGAATCACAGCAGAAGTGTCCGGATTACAGTGAAGTCTGCAGGAGATATCTTGCAGACGAAGCTGATTTTAAACCGGAAAGACTTAAAAAGTATAAACAGATGCATGTGGTAAATTCACAGCGGACTATTGAAGAGAATGCAGATGATTGTGCGGGGGTTATATTGAAGTACAGGTAATAAAAAAACGTTCAGAAGATTTTTTTCTGAACGTTTTCTGTTTTATTTATTATAATGCTTCAAGTCTCTTTCCGATTTCCTTCAGGAATTCTTCTGAGTCAACCTTCTTTTTATTTTCAAGTGTTGAAATCATGTAGAGGTCACCAGTCATAACGCCTTCTTCAATTGTCTGGATTGTAGCCTTTTCAAGCTTGTCAGCAAATTCGCAGAGATCAGGAGTATTGTCAAGTTCTCCTCTCTTTCTTAAAGCGCCACTCCATGCAAAGATTGTAGCAACAGAGTTTGTAGATGTTGTTTCGCCCTTGAGGTGCTTGTAGTAGTGTCTCTGAACTGTACCGTGAGCAGCTTCGAATTCGTAGATGCCATCCGGTGAAACGAGAACTGAAGTCATCATTGCAAGACTGCCGTAAGCTGTTGAAACCATGTCTGACATAACGTCACCGTCATAGTTCTTGCATGCCCAGATATATCCGCCGTTTGAGCGAATTACACGAGCAACAGCGTCATCGATGAGTGTATAGAAGTATTCGATACCGAGAGCTTCGTATTTTTCCTTGTATTCGTTATCGTATATTTCCTGGAAAATATCCTTGAATCTGTGATCATATTTTTTTGAAATTGTATCCTTTGAGGCAAACCATACGTCCTGCTTTAAGTCAAGACCATAGTTAAGACATGCTCTTGCAAATCCTGCAATACTGTTGTCCTTGTTGTGAAGCCCCTGAATAATTCCGTCAGTATCCTTGAAGTTAAAGATTTCCTGTCTTGTCTCATTGCCGTTTTCGTCAGTTACAACGAGCTCAGCCTTTGAACCCTTCTTAACCTGCATCTCTGTGTTCTTGTAAACATCACCGTATGCATGACGGGCGATAGTTATTGGTTTTGTCCATGTAGGGATATATGGTGTGATACCTTTTACAAGAATAGGGGTTCTGAAAACTGTACCGTCGAGAATAGCACGGATTGTACCGTTTGGTGACTTCCACATTTCCTTGAGATTGTATTCAGGCATTCTTGCAGCATTTGGAGTGATTGTTGCACACTTAACAGCTACACCGTATTTTTTTGTTGCTTCAGCACTTTCTACTGTAACCTTGTCGTCTGTTTCATTTCTGTGAACAAGACCCAGGTCATAGTATTCTGTTTTAAGATCAACATAAGGGAGAATGAGGATGTCCTTTATCCATTTCCAGAGAATTCTGGTCATTTCGTCTCCGTCCATCTCAACGAGTGGAGTTTTCATCTGAATCTTTGCCATGGTTATACCTCCGAAATAATATTTAAATTACTTTAAGTTTTCTCTTGTGTAGTCGAGAAGACCGCCAGCGAGAATAATATCCTTAGTACGTCCTGTAAGTTCGCAGAGAACAGGAATCTGAGCACCGGTTGTCTTGTTTGTAACTGTGAGCTCAGTCTTGTCTGCTTCGATATCTGCACGTACGTTCATAATCTCGATTTCGTCACCTTCGCTTATCTTGTCGTAGTCAGCTTCGTTTACGAAAGTAAGCGGAAGGATACCTGCGTTGATAAGGTTAGCTCTGTGAATTCTTGCAAAGCTCTTTACGAGAACTGCCTTGATTCCAAGATAAAGAGGAGCAAGAGCAGCGTGTTCTCTTGAAGAACCCTGACCGTAGTTAGCACCGCCTACGATAATTGACTGACCGAGGCTCTTTGCTCTTTCAGGGAACTTTTCATCACATACTGTGAAACAGTGCTGTGAGATAGCAGGAATGTTTGAACGGAGTGGAAGAATCTTTGCACCGGCAGGCATGATGTGGTCTGTAGTGATATTGTCTTCAACCTTGAGTGAAACCTTGCACCTGATATCCTTAACGAGAGGAGCTGTTTCAGGATAAGGCTTGATGTTTGGTCCGCGGAGGATTTCTACGCTGTCCATATCCTTTTCGTCTGCAGGAAGTACTATCATGTTGTCGTTAATAATAAATTCTTCAGGAAGTTTGAAGTCAGGCATTTCACCGATGTCTCTTGGGTCTGTAAGAACACCTGTTACAGCTGAGATAGCAGCCATTTCCGGTGAAACGAGATAAATCTGACCGTCCTTAGTACCTGAACGTCCTTCGAAGTTTCTGTTAAATGTACGGAGTGAGATACCCTTTGAGTTAGGTGACTGACCCATACCGATACAAGGACCGCACGCACTTTCAAGAATTCTTGCACCAGCGTCAATCATTACTGAGAGGAGACCGTTCTGAGCAAGCATATTAAGAACCTGCTTTGAACCAGGAGCAATTGAAAGTGATACGTCAGGATGTACTGTCTTACCTTTGAGTATGTGTGCAACCTTCATCATGTCAAGGAGTGATGAGTTTGTACATGAACCGATACATACCTGATCAATCTTGATGTTGCCGATTTCCTTAACACTCTTAACATTGTCAGGCATGTGAGGACATGCTGCAAGAGGAGCGAGTTCTGAAAGGTTGATTTTGATTTCTTCGTCATAAACAGCATCTTCATCAGCAGCCAGAGGAGTCCATACTTCTTCACGGCCCTGTGCCTTAAGGAACTGCTTTGTGATTTCATCTGAAGGGAAGATAGAAGTTGTAGCACCAAGTTCAGCACCCATGTTTGTTATAGTAGCTCTTTCAGGAACGGAGAGTGTTTTTACACCTTCACCGCAGTATTCGATAACCTTACCCACGCCGCCCTTAACAGACATAATTCTGAGAACTTCAAGGATAACATCCTTTGCTGCTACCCATGGGCTGAGTTTTCCTGTAAGTTCAACCTTAACAACCTTAGGACATGTGATATAATATGCGCCGCCGCCCATTGCTACAGCAACGTCAAGTCCGCCTGCACCGATAGCGATCATACCGATACCGCCGCCTGTCGGTGTATGGCTGTCAGAACCGATAAGAGTTTTGCCAGGTACACCAAATCTCTCGAGATGAACCTGATGGCAGATGCCGTTGCCAGGTCTGGAGAAATAGATACCATGCTTCTTTGCTACACTGCCGATAAATCTGTGATCATCAGCATTTTCAAAACCACTCTGAAGTGTGTTGTGGTCAATATATGCTACAGAACGTTCTGTCTTTACTCTAGGAACACCCATGGCCTCAAATTCAAGGTATGCCATCGTTCCTGTTGCGTCCTGTGTAAGTGTCTGATCAATACGGATTCCAATCTCTGTTCCCTTGATCATTTGTCCGTCAACGATGTGATTTTTGAGAATCTTTTCGGTTAAAGTAAGTCCCATTAAATTTACTCCGTTTCTCCGCAGATAAGAGTTTTTTCATTTAAAACGAAATATAATCCTGCGGTAAAATATTTCGCAGATAAATAAGCATCTATAATTATTTTACCACTATATAAGGGTATTTGTCAATTAATTAGCAGCCGGAATTAAAAAAAACGGTCCGTATGTTAAACGAACCGTTTTTATAGTAAATAAATCAGACAAGCATATTTTTTAATTTGATGAGGTCGATAATTGAGATTTTACCGTCATTGTCCATATCAGCGTTTGTCTGCTGAGCTGCTGTAAGTGTTGTATTTCCAACAAGAGCCTGCATAAGCTTAACAATATCTAAAGCTGTAATTGAACCGTTTCCGTCAACGTCACCTTTAACTTTGTCAGATGATGAAACAGTTGTAGTAGTTGTTGCTGGTTTTGTAGTAGTTGTTGTAACAGTAGTTGTTGTTGCCGGCTTTGTTGTAGTAGTTGTAACAGTTGTAGTAACTACAGGAGTTGTTTCAGCCGGTGGTGTACTTTCACCAGCCTTGAAAAGATTTTTAAAGAAGTTATAGAAGAGAGGAGTACCAACACTTGCATCGTGTCCGCCGCCCTGAACTTCAAACCAGATGTGATCCTGTCCCTTCTTTGTGTAGAGTTCAGAATACTGCTTAGGGAATGTACCAACAACGCTGTCGTTTGTACCGCCGCCGATCATAAGGAGGTAAGGAGCTGTCTTGAATCCGAATTCAGCTTCTGTCATGCTTCCGCGGTGATTGAGGAACATATCCTGTGCAGGAACGATACCAGGAGCAGGGGAGGAAGCACATACATAACCAATCTTGTCGCATGCCATCATGCCGATGTAGAGTGACTCTCTGCCTCCCATTGAGAAACCTGCAATAGCAGTATTTTCTCTGCCTTCAGCTGCAGAATAGTTTTCAGCCATATATGGCATAAGGCTTTCTGTGAGATCGTAAAGGAAGTCATCATAACGGTCCATGTCGTCCTGATTAATGCCTGACGGTCTGTCAGCTGCAGGATTTGTGTACATCTGTGTAAATACGATTATGAATGGCTGAACTTCACCCTTTTCGATGAGGTTTGAAGCCATTTCACGAATGCTCCATCCTGAGAGGAGGTCGTTTTCGCTTCCCATAACACCGTGGTTCATATATACAACCGGATATTTTTTGTTCTTTGAATAGTTCGGAGGAAGCCATACATTCGCCGGCTTGTTTTTCTGAGCTTTCTTTGAGTAGTATGTAATCTTTTCAGTTGTACCCTTGTCGCCTGTCTTAACATCAGCCGGAACGGTTGCTGTAAAGTTTTTCTTCGCTTCAGCCATAAGACTTCCGGCTGAAACGTTGCCGCCTGTTGTGCCGGTTGTGTTTCCGTTGTCACCAGAGTCGCCTGTATTACCCATACTGTCTGTGAGTTTAATATCGTCTACAAAGAAGTTTATAAGATCAGCTGCTGTATCATTTTCTGAATATTTTGTCTGGATAAACAGTGAGATATTGGTTGCACCGGACGGAACTGTAAATGCATTGCCAAGTTTAGCCCACTTGCCTGCGGATGTTGTAACGCTTTCGATATCGTCGTAGTGTGTTGTTCCGTCCAGATCATACTGAAGACCAACAGTAAATCCTGCAGAGTCGTATGAAGCGTCATAAGTAACGTATGATTCAATTGAATATAGACCGCCGGCCTTGAGGTCCGATGAAGAAACTGAAATTCCGTTCCATGAAGCTGTTCTGCCTGTTACAGCAAGTGACTTTGAACCACCATGTG
>JAEDJV010000189.1 GCA_016296165.1 Oscillospiraceae bacterium
AGTACCGACAATGAACAGTTTTGAGTCAGTAACACCAGTACAGCCTGTAGTACCGACAATGAACAGTTTTGGTCAGCAGCCGGTTCAGAATTCTTATGCTGCCCCTCAGAATAATTATACTCAGCAGCCATACAACAATTATAATCCTTATGCTGCGCCTCAGCCGAATTCATTCCAGATGCCAACACAACAGTATAATAATAATATGCAGGTACAGCAGCCAACAGCTCCTGTACGTAAACCACCTGCTCCAGCCGTATTTGAACAGGGTAATACAGCAGATTCAATCGAAGAAGCATTACGTCAGCTTGGTCTTGACGTAGCTACACCTGAAGAAAAAGCACAGGCAGAAAAAGAAGAAATAGTACCTGATTTTGTTTCTTACGTTCCATCTTCAAGCAAAGTTCTTCATAGTGCTCCGCCGGCAAATAACAATCTTAACAGCGCTCCTAAGAGACCTATATCTGCAAGGGAAGCTAAGCAGCTTGCTAAGATAGATGCGAAGTTTAAAAAAGATCTTATATCACGTGGATTTAATCCAAATGAATTGAAAAATCAAAGACGTGGTAAGTAACAAAAAAACCCCTGAGAAATCAGGGGGTTTTTTTATAAATAATTATTTGCTTACAGCGTTACCAAGGAATGCAGCACCGATGATACCGGCGTCATTACCGAGTTTAGCAATTACAATATCAGTATTTTTGTTAAGTGTTCTTGTATAAACTTCTTTTTTCACAAGGTCTTTTACAGGGAGAAGAAGCGGATCGCCTTCGTTGCATACACCACCGCCGATACAGAGAACGTCAGGCTGGAATATGTTAATTATGTTTGTAATACCTGCTGCAAGATACTTGATGTATTTGTCAACTACTTTCTTAGCAGAAGCATCTCCTGCTCTCATAGCGTCAAATGAAGTTCTTGCAGTAACCTTTCCGTTCTTTTCTTCAGCAAGTTTCCACATAATACTGTTTTTGTCTTTTTCCATAGCTTCCTTTGACATTCTGATGAGACCTGTAGCAGATGAATATACTTCAAAGCAGCCTTTACGTCCGCATGTACACTGTGGTCCATCAACTTCAAGTACAGTATGACCAAGTTCAGCACCGGCCATGTTTGAACCTGAATAAATCTTTCCGTCAATGATGATGCCACCGCCAACACCGGTTCCAAGCGTGATGCAAACTGCATTTACAGAGTTCTTTGCAGCACCGGCAACGAATTCACCGTATGCAGCAGCATTTGCGTCGTTCTCAATGAATACTGGTTTGTCGATGTACTTATGGATATATTCAGCCATTGGTACATTGTCAAAACCGAGATTGTTTGAGTACACAATAATGCCATTAGCGTTGTCAGCAATACCTGGAGTGCCGATACCAATCCACTCAATGCAGTCCATTGAAAGATTTGCTTTCTTTACAGCTTCGATTGCGGTTTTTGCCATATCCTCAGCTATTTCTGAAGCAGGGCGAGGGCAGTTTGTTTTTGTTGACGCTTTTGAAATGATTTCGTAGTTTTCATTTACTACACCGGCAGAAATATTTGTTCCGCCAAGGTCAATACCAACATAGTACTTCATTTTAATTAAATCCTCCGTAATTAATCTATTCTTGTTTTTATGATAAGGCAGTTACCGTCAACGGTAAATCTGCCATAACCTGCAGGGATAAATATGCTGTCGCCTTTATACATCGGGATTGAGCATGATTCACCATTCAGATGACCTTCGCCTTCAAGGACCAGTAAATGTTCAAATGAGGAACTGTCTGTAAACAGTCCGGCTTCTGAGGTGATGTTAAGAAGGTCGACTGTAAAGTATTCACAGGATGACAGACGCTGAATTGTAAATCCCTCATGCTGTTCCGGTTCATGATAAGGATACGGTACTGCAGGACCGAGATTTGTTACATCACACGCTTTGTCAATATGAAGTTCACGCGTATTGCCATCTTTATCAGTTCTTCCGTAGTCATATATTCTGTATGTTGTATTGGAGTTTTGCTGTATCTCTGCGATTACTATGCCTTTTCCTATTGCATGCAGCGTACCTGCACTAATAAAGAATACATCACCTTTTTTTACCGGCACACTTTGAACAGCATCAGTAAGAGTATTGTTTTTTATATGTTCGATAAAATCTTCTTTTGAGATTTTTTCTTTAAAACCGTAGAGAAGAGAAGCGCCTTCTTCGCAGTCAGCAATATACCACATTTCTGTTTTCCCATATTCGCCTTCATTCTCCAGAGCGTATTTGTTGTCAGGATGAACCTGGACTGAAAGATTGTCTTTGGCATCAATAAGTTTTATGAGTACAGGAAAGTTTTCAAATTCAGAGCAATTGGTTCCCAGTACCGATAAACCATGTTTTTCAATATAGTCAGCCAGAGTTTCCTCTGTCCCGTTTTCATGTTCTATGACAGAATATCCGTCTTTGTGACAGGAAAGCTCCCAGCTTTCTGCTATTTTTTCCATTGAACTTTTTTTGTTGTAATTATCCCTGAGCTTTGTACCGCCCCACAGATAGTCTTTGAAAGCAGGTTTAAGTTTTAGTGGTGAAAACAAAAATATTTCCTTCCCTTCATATAAAAAATCTGTTATAATTCTATCACAGATAGGATTAAAAGTCAATGAAACAAAGTAAAATAATCAAAGTACCGCGTTGTTATATCTGAATTTTTTTCATAAAAAGAAAAAACAAAAAGAGAAAGCCAACCAAATCAATCCGTTTCGGCCGTTGCACAACTTAATATGCATGATTTGATTAGCAGTCTCTTTTTTAATGATTAGGAAAATTAAAAATGAAAATTAAATCTTTTGCCTTGTAGAATAATTAGAAAATTTGAAAGGAAAAAATTTGAAAATGAAAGGATGTTGCGATGACATCAGTCATCAGTTTTTTTCAGGTAAACCTGAAATGTTAAGGAAAAAATTTAAAAAATGAATGAATTTTATGATGGACCATCCATCAGGAGAATTAAAGTACTAAGAAACATCCTCAACTTAACGTTCGGGGAAGAAATAAACCGTAAACTTCCGTATAAAGTCAGAGCTCATAACTTCTTTAAAACCTGGTAAGATGAAAACTGAAACTGTTTTAAACTATATCATCCGGGAAACCATCTGTACATATGGCAGGGTGAAACAGATACGAAAGCAGGCAACTGGCTGACAAATGCTGAACTTTGAACTGACTGAGTGGTGAGACGACGTTCAGTTTAGCCCCTTTAGTTTTGCGTCACTGCCTTTCAGCAGCTTTGCCGTTAGTCAAACGTTTCATTTCCTTCAATGATGTTAGTATACCATGAATTGTTTAAGATGTCAATAGTTTTTCGTACATTTAAAATTATTTTGTACAAACAAACTATAAAAACATGGTTTAAATAATGCAGATTAACAACTAAATGATTTGCGGTTGAAAAAATAAAATTAAAATGATATAATTAATTTGTATGCGAAAATTATGAAAGACTGATATAAGAAAGGGTATGAAAAATGAGCAGGAAAAAAAACAAAACTATAACTGACAAACCTGAAGATTCGGTGATAAAATCTGATATTTACGAAGTATCGGCTGATACAATCCAGAATTCTGATTCTGTTGCTGAAAAAATATCAGAAGAAGAAACATCAGGAGAAAAACGTTCTGCGTCTGAAATAATAAAAAACGCAGCTGTAAAAGCGGAAACAACTGTTATTAATTTTATAAACAATAATAACGTTGTTGCCAGGTTTATCGGTATTTTTCTTATTTTCTCGTCAGTTGTTTTTATTGTAAACTATAATAAGGAAGAAATGATCAAGCCCTTTGGAGACGGCTGGAAGGATTACTGCAGTTCTGTTAATTTTCTGATTATGGTACTGGCAATTGCTATATCTTTTTTTGCTGTATCATTTTTA
>JAEDJV010000190.1 GCA_016296165.1 Oscillospiraceae bacterium
CAGGATAAAAAGGCTGAGAGATGTTAAAACAGACAGCTATATACTGGCAGGCGGAGTACTCGTTTTCGGTGTATGCATGCTTTGGAGAGCTCCGGAAAGTCAGTTTCCAAATACTTTTGGTATGATAGCTATTGCCTCTGTCCTCCTCGTTTCCTTTGTAAAACACAATGATTTTAATGAGCTTGAGAAAATTCCGAACAAAGTGTATATTGGAATTATGATTGTCCTTGGTATCGGAACCGGTGCTTTCATGGCAGTAACAACGGTATGCAGACACAAGACTTTTGGTACAGCTGTGTATGACATGGGTATATTTGTACAGATGTATCATTCAATGATAACAGATTTTTCTCTCGTTACTACATGTGAGAGAGAGAATCCGATTTCTCATTTTGCGGTACACTTTTCTCCGATATTCTATACACTCTATCCATTTTACAAGCTTTTTCCTAAGCCGGAGACACTTCTTATTGCTCAGGCATTTCTTGCTGCAAGTGGTTTTGTACCGACATATCTTATCTGCAGAAAGTACAAATTTTCAAATGTGATGTCATTCATGTTCAGTCTTGTGTACATTTTTTCCACATCAGTACTTACTCCATGTAATTATGACTTCCATGAAAATGCATTTTTGCCGCCGCTTCTTATGTGGTTTTTCTATGCTATTGAGAAAAAGAAGATACCTCTTATTTATATAATGGCAATTCTTGTGCTTATGGTAAAGGAAGACGCTGCATTCTATGTTATGTGTGCCGGACTTTACATGTTTTTCAGCGGAAAAAATAAAAGACATGGAATAGTGATTTTTTTGATGGCAGTTGCAGTGTTTTCATCTGTTCTCTACTTCCTTTCATCATTTGGTGAGGGAGCCATGACAAACAGAACATTCGGAAATCTCATGCAGGAATATGACGGCGGATTTGGTGATGTGATAAAAACAGCTCTTTCCAATCCTATGTATTTTATCGGTGAATGCTTTAAGGAAGAAAAGGTAAAGTTTGTTCTGATAATGCTTATGCCTCTTATGTTCATGCCGTTTGTTACAAAGAAACCTTCGCATCTTCTTCTTGTAATTCCGTTTTTGGTTACAAATCTTGCAAGCGGATATGTATATGCCTCAAAATTTGATTTTCAGTATGTTTTCGGTACATCGGCTTGCCTTATATATGCAGCACTTATCAACATATCTGATCTTGATGAAAAAAATATGAAACGAATAATACCACTTATGGCTCTTGCCTCGGTATTTATGTTTACAGCAAACGACACACGCTGTCTGGCAAATCTTGAACGATACCTTGATAAAAAGGATGAATATGACCGCAGACAGGCTATTCTTGAACTGATACCTGAAGATGCATCTGTTCTCACTACTTCCTTCCAACAGCCTCACGTGGCTAACAGAAAGGAAAGCTATGTATTTGACGCCGGTAATGCTACAGAACCAAACACATGTGACTTTGTTGTTATAGACATTACAACCTTCGATGACTGGAAACAGGATAAGATTGATGTGCTCAGGGAAGAAGGATATGAGATATTTGCCAAGGAAGACGGTCTAACTGTTATCTTTGTAAGTCCGGATTATGAGTTTAAAAAATAAATATATTTTTTATTGTAAAAGTTTCATTTTTATGCTATAATTTAATTGATAAATAGGAAACTACTGATTTTTCGGTGGTTTCTTGAATTTTTTTGTGAAAGGAATATTTGATATGGGCTTTAATTTAGAAGAAATGGCCGGACAGTTTGGCCTTGATGCAGAAACAATAAAAAAGGCGGCTGAGTCGGGCGATTTATCATCAGCTATGGACAGTATTTCCGGTGTTCTTGCTGACAAGGGAATAGACATGGATGCAGTAAAAAATATGCTTCCTGATATGAGCAATATCGACATGAACGCTGTTAAGGACATGATGAAGGATATCGACTTTAAGAATATGTCGCCTGATATGATAAAGGATATGGCTGAAAAGTTTATGGGCGGCAGCAAGTAATCTGATATCTGTATAAAATAAAAAATCCGGACTTCATAATGAAATCCGGATTTTTTATTTTATAATCAGTTAAGGAGTATTCTTTCATCGCAGTATTCACATTCTGCGATATCACCTGATTTTCTGAAACTCTTAGGAAGGTAGTTTTCCCTGTTTGTAATACATCTTGGATTTGAACAGCAGGTGTCCTTAAGTACAGTACCTTTAAGGAGCTGAACAGTATCCTTGTTTTCAATCATCGTGAGTACAAGAGCCATACGGATGAACACACCGTATCTTGCCTGTTTGAAGTAAAGTGCACGACTGTCATCGTCGACATCCATAGTAATTTCATCGACACGCGGAAGCGGATGGAGAACGATAAGATCTTTTTTTCCGGCTTTCATTTTGTTTTTATCAAGAACATAAACATTTTTCTGTGCTTCGTATTCTTCCATTGAAGTAAAACGTTCGGACTGGATTCTGGTCATGTAGAGAACATCGAGTTCAGGCATTACTTCTTCAAGTGTGGAAGCTTCCTTGAATTCACATCCATTTGCATTGAGTATATCCTTTATGTAAGAAGGTATCCTGAGTTCAGGAGTAGATACGAATATGAATTTGTTGTTTTTGTAGAAAGAAAGAGCCTTGCAGAGTGAGTGGACAGTTCTTCCGTTTATCAGGTCGCCGCACATACCAATAACGAGGTTGTCAAGTCTGCCTTTTTCAAGAGTAAGTGTGAGCATGTCTGTAAGTGTCTGTGTTGGGTGGAGATGTCCGCCGTCACCGGCATTTATTACCGGACAGTCTGCAGTAAGGGCGGCAGCTTTTGCAGCACCTTCCATAGGATGACGGATAACGAGTATATCTGCATATCCGCTGACAATCTTAGTAGTATCCTTGAGGTTTTCGCCTTTGGATACTGATGATGTAGCAGGATTGTCAAAACCGATGAGTGATCCGCCAAGTCTGAGCATAGCTGTCTGGAAAGACATCTGAGTTCTGGTTGATGGTTCATAGAACAAAGTTCCCATCACTTTACCGCTGCAGGCACCCTTATATCTTCCGGGATTAGTGTATATATCCTGTGCAAGTGAAACGATTTTGTTCCACCAGGAAATAGGGTAATCATTCAAATCGATTAAATGTTGCATAATATTTACTCCTTTAATAATATTATTACAGAACAGGTGTTCCGTTTATTATCATTTCAAATCTCTTTCCAAAATACTGTGATGCCTTTTTGCACAGTATCATCCTCTGGAGGAATATCTCAAAGTATTCCATTACCGATGAGATGTTGGTATCTATTGTGAGTTCAAGTATTATCGAAGTTTTGTTATCATTAAATCTTACGTTTGATTTTTCAACAGCGTAGTTTACTCTGTCGTGAATGTCAAACGTAAGAAGGTCCTGATTTCTTACCCTTGTACGTCTGACATCTGTTTTGTCGCCAATTATAAGAGCTGCTGAAATTTCGTCAATAGGAACTGCAGTTGATTCATCGTGATTTCCTATTGCTGATACAATTGAGCAGATTTCCTCGGCAGGCATGCTGAGATTGTCGAGAAGTCTGAATGCCATTACAGCACCGCTTTGTGCATGGTCAACCCGGTTAATTACATTTCCTATATCGTGCATGATGCCGGCGATTTTTACAAGCTCAACCTGTCTTTCCGGATAGTCCAGTTCAGTAAGAATCATGCTTGCGGTCTGTGCAACTCTTTCAACGTGTGCAAAAGAATGTTCAGTATATCCAATTGCTTCAAGAGCTTTGTCGGCACGTTTGATATAAGTCATAATATCCGGGTTCTGTTTGATATACTTGTAAGTTACTGTACTTGCCAATATTACGCCTCCTTCATTTCAGAAAAATATACATCGTACCATATAAGGAATGTAAATAC
>JAEDJV010000191.1 GCA_016296165.1 Oscillospiraceae bacterium
TTATGTCTTCAGGCTGATTAAACCCTGAAAATACTGACACCTGACTGAATTTGGTCACACCTGTAAGAAGTACAAATCGAAGATGTGCGTCTGCTGCCTTGAATGTTCCGTAGAAACCTTTCAGAGTTTCCCTCTATTTCTGCTCCTGTTCTGTTCCGAGTGCGTCCAGCATTGGTTTATCATATTCGTCTATAAGAACAACTGATTTATGTCCGGTTTTCTTTTCCGCCTCTTCCAAAACATATTTAAATCTATCAGACAACGTTTTAAATATTTCATTTTTACCATATATCTGTTCCCATATGGATATATACGCTTCAAGTTTAAGCTGCAGTTCTTCAGGATTATTATAGTTTCCACCAGCAAAATCAATTCTGAATACAGGATACTCTGTCCAGTCATTTTCGAGTTCTTCTATCTTAAGTCCCTCAAACAGCTCCTTTTTTCCCGAAAAATATGCGTCAAGTGTACTTATCAGAAGTGATTTGCCAAATCTTCGTGGTCTTGACAGGAAACATACATGCCCTTGTGCAAGATTATATACTAAATCCGTTTTATCTAAATACACATATTTACCGTTTATTATTTCTTCAAATGTCTGTATACCTACCGGATATCGCATTGTTGTTTTCCTCCGTTATATAGATTTAACCTGTAAACCTTTAAACCTGTTCAGGTGATTGGCAGGATTTTAACTTTTGACCGATTAAGTATCCTGTCTGTCACATGTCTTTCGGAAATCGCAGAATCAACCGAAATAAGCGAATAGATTGTATTACTTTTTTTCATTTAGTTTCTCCCAAAAATATCCTCTTCACTCTAGTAATAAGCATAGATTGTTCTGCGGCTGTAATCAGATTTATTTTTTCGTCACCATTCATCAAATGCAGTTACTGGCCAGCATTCTGTTTCAGTTACCCTGTAATACCTATCTTTTTCCGTATCAACCATAAGAACAGGGATAACACCACTGTCAAGTACTGAACCATCTATGTAGTAGTGGGACTGACCGTCAAAATAAATATCATGGAAATCTGAATCACCCGAAACTTCAGCTGTCCCCACATGCCCGGCTATAACCTTCATATCAAGGCCTTCTATTTTTCCGGTTTCAGCCGGATATTTTCCGGTAAAGATATGCTCCGCTGTCCCCCATTCCCACATATCTCCGGCTTCTTCATCTATCCCGGCATGGACAAAAATAGTGTTTCCTTCTGTATAGTATCTTGGAAGATTCTGAATCCAGTCAGTATATCTGTCTTCGTCAGCATCATCAGAGTAAATATCATAAGCCGATTTATTCATATAATCCACAGAAGAATAACCTGTCAGCACAAACTCTTCATGATTTCCCATAAGGGCAACCACTTTATCTGAGCCATATCTGCACTGCAGTTCCATGATGCGGTCAAGTACACCGCGGCTGTCATCCCCGCCATGAATATAATCTCCGAGCAAAATGAGCATTGTGTCCTCTTCTCCAAGATGACCTGTTACCATAGAAAGTGCATGTTCAAATTCTGCAATACAACCGTGAATATCACTCATACAATATATTTTCATTAGTCCCCTCCTTTTAAATGTACGTCAAAATGAATTTCCATCACTTTGTAAATCACAGCAATATGAAATAATCATCTCTTCTATTGCTGATATTTCATATGACTACTTTATAAATCAAAATGTAGTGGAACTGTCAAAACTACATAATTGATATATGGCGTTTCCCTTTATATAATATATTTTCATTATTGTATCAGTCAGGATATCTTGTCATTATGTAGGTTAGTGTATTATTCACCTCCGACCATGACATCTTTCTTCCCCAGTGAACTGAATAGTTATAATTACCCTCCGCAAGCACAACACCTCTGCTGTTTACTTCAAGTACAATTACAGAATGTCCGTCATTGTTGACTCTAAGAATATCTCCGACTCTTATCTGATAATCACTCCAGTCATCAATTATTCTTGCCGGAAGATCGCCGAATGCCGCATCTGAAAGCATAAATGCAAACCCGGCACATCCGTATCCGGCACTATATATGCCACCGTTCCATTCATAACCGTTATCGTTAGTCCATGGAGTTCCATCAGGGTAATCCTCTTTTAAAGCAATCATAGCGTTATAGACTTCAGAAGCCTCATGCAAAGGAGTATCAGGAACGGTAATCTCAGGCGGATCCGTAACAACAGGAGGTAATATGGTATTGTCAATGTATACCTTAATCGGTTTGCTGTTTTCAGGACACTCTTCAGCGGTGAGAATTCTCTCTTCACCGGAGTCATCAATAACATTCACTTTCAAATTCGTGATTCCGAATTCATAATAACCATCCGGGATACCGTTTAATATATGATATTCTGCTATAAGAGCTGTGCCACCATATGACGATGTTTCATCAGCAATATACTCTATCTCAGTAATTTCTTCTCCCAGTGGTGAAAACCATGACCACTGACCTGCCATATTTCCTTCGTTAAGATATGATAAACCAAAACTGTCCGAAGCAAAGGCCAATTCAAGTGAAAATTTGCTTATGCAATAATCACTTGGGGAAATATTCAGCGGAATATATACCTTTTTTTCTGAAACATCAATGCTCGCCTCACCAAGATAAAAAAGAGGCTCGGAAGTATCCGGTTCATCAGCTTTATATAGTATCTGCTGCTTTAAATGACAAACATCCAATACATCTGTTCTTCCGTTATTATTGATATCATACCCGTCAGAAAATGAATCCGCATCGAGCAGTATGTGTTTTTTTATACCGGAACAATCCTGATCAGCGCCCACAGAAATTACTGAAGCAGCCATCAGAACTGAAGAAATAATCAGAGCTGTTATACTTACCTTTTTCATCGAAAATCCTCCATATCATTAAAAAAGTATTTACATCATTTTATAGCATAAAATCCACTTTGCATATATGAATGCCAGAATAACTCTGTAACTTCAAAACCAGTTTTATCCAGCAATTCAAAATGTTCCTTTATCGTTATCGGAAAATATTCCTTGTTGTATCTTTCAGAATGAGAAACAACCTCCAACTGTGTTCTGCCTGCATTTATCCCAAAGTTTTCTACTCTCTTTTTCATGATACGAATACCTGTTTCTGAAAATGGAGCCGTATTTTCAAAGCAGATAAATAATCCGCCTGGCTTTAATGCGTTATAACAATTCTTTACTGCAATTTCCCTTGTAGCTCTGTCAAAATAATGATGTGACTGGATTGCGGTTACAACATCAAATCTGTTTTCAAAATCAAGATCCTCTGATCCGGTATTTATAAATTTACAGTGTTTATCTGCAAGTTTCTTTTCCGCAGCTTTAAGCATATTCTCTGACGGGTCGCAAAGTATCATTTCTGATATATTCAATAATTCATCTGCTTTCAATCCCATCATACCACTGCCGCAGCCCGTATCAAGTAAGGATATTTCCGCGTCACCGCAATATGTACGAATTAAATCGATAATCTGACTGTAGATTTCATCATAGTACGGAATGACTTTTCTTATATTATTGTCATATACACATGAATCAAATGATGATCTGTTATCCATTTATGATCTCCCCTGCTATCAGTTTAAGAATAATATCCTGTACTCCCATTTCATCAGACTGAATATACACCTTTAATGCCTCATAGGTTTCCGTCTGTGTCCAGTAATTATCAAATATTTTTTCTGTTAATGCTTCTACAACAGATTTCGGATTATAAATCGAAAATCCATTGATCGTATAACCATCATACCATTTCTTCGTTTCTTCATATGACATATTGTATCTTTCGCAAAGATTTGTTACTTCATCATCTGTGAATCCTGAAAACTTTGCAAGACTTTTCTGATTTGTCATCGAAAATTCTTTAAAC